>CALMHN010000080.1 GCA_937863745.1 uncultured bacterium
AAGTATGTTTGATAGAATAATTACTGTAACAAAAGAGAACGGTGTATCCATTGTGAGGTGATGTTATGAAAGTGCCGTACCAGACAAGGTATACTGATGGTACTTATGTATACTCGTTTTATGATAAATGGGTTGTTAAACATAAAGATAAATACGATAAAAATTATCCATATTATCATAAGAAGTATGAATCTGTAAAGAAAAAACTTAATATAAACGGTATACCTGAAATTGTTAGTAATATACATAAAGATTTGTATAAGAATTTTGTGTGTATACACCAAGATATAATGATAATTGATATGAACTTTTTTGTTATACGTAAACAATTGAATATGTATACAGATTATTATATACATATATTTGATTTTTTCTTAAATCTTATACAGAAGTTTAGTATAGTAAAATATTCGTTAACAGATTATTTTGTATTGTATATAGACGAATATGAACTAGTTAATAGAGTTGAAATAGAGAATTATGAAGTTAAACGGTATTTTGATGTGTTTGGGAAAAATGTATATACAAAAAAAGTATTAGTTAAGAATCCTAATTTAGATGAAGTTGTATCGTTTAATAATGGTAAAATAATAACTAATGATATTACGGAATATTTAGGTAAAGAGTATAAAGCATATATTAACGATACTACTATGATGGTAAGAAAAAATGGGTGTGACATTATTTTTATAATACATTAAAATAAGGAGGGATATAAAATAATTATAGACGTTATAGTAGATAAAGTATTGTTTAACAACTATTTGAATAACTATGTTATATTGAAATGTATAGATACAGATAATAACACGTTTATAGCTAAAGGGTATTTACCGTTTGTATATGAAAATATGATACTAACTTTAAATGGCGATTTCGATGATAACGAATCACCAACTTTTTTCTTTAAAAACGCTTCGTTTAAAGATACTCAAGATACACGTACTATTAAAGGAATATTGAGTTTAGTACCTGGTATAGGACCAAAAAGTATTGAACGTATTATTAATAAGTATAAAGACAATACGTATCGTATATTGATGAACGAAACAGATAAAATACTTGATGTTAAAGGTGTTAGAGTAGGTAAGAATACAAGAGAAAAGTTACAGGAAATAGTCGATATAATTAAGATGTTTGATATAGCTACAAATTCTAGACAGTTAACACCTAAAAGTGTGGTTAACGCTATTAAAACTGCTAGAAGTGATTCTGATGATAAAGTGTTAGAACGGTTACGATATAATCCGTATGAATTGTGTAAACTTAATAATACTATTACACCTATGTCAATAGACTATATTGTAGAAAATAGTTTAACTATTAAAAAGAAAGAGATTGTACCGTACAGAATAGAAGCGTATATAGCACATATATTACGTAATAAAAATTCTACATATTATCCTACTGATAAAATGATAAAGAGTTTGTGTAGGTATACTAAATTTAATAAACAAGAAGTTATGTACTATTTAGAGGAACTCGTATCACTTGATATAGTAAAGTTTACAGATAATCATATACAATTAAATTATATACAGAATATGGAATACACTATAGCTAAAAAACTTAATGAGTTGATGAAAATTGAATCTATAGATATAGATATATCAACGTATAGTAAGAAATATCAGAATTTAAGTTTAGAACAACAACAAGCTGTTAGTAATGTGTTTAAATATGGGTTTAGTATAATAACAGGGTTCCCTGGTACTGGTAAAACGTATATAGTATCTACTATAACTGATATATGTGAAAAACTTGATCTTAATGTACTGTTACTGTCTACAACAGGGAAAGCTGCACAACGTATGCAAGAACTTGATGAGAACGCTAAATCGTCTACTATACACTTAGCGTTAATAGAAAACAAAGATTTCGATAAATACGATGTGATTATAGTAGACGAATCGTCTATGATGGATTTAACGTTAATGTATAGACTTATAAATAAAGTTAATACATCTAGATTAGTGTTTATAGGTGATCCAAACCAGTTACCTCCTATAGGGTTTGGTAGACCATTTGAAACGTTAGTATACTCTAAGTTTCCTACTACACATTTAAATAAGATATATAGACAAGATAGTGAAGATATAGTGTTGTTAAGTAACTATATTTTAAATAATTTAACAGAGTTTACTAGAATGATGATAAACTCTGGTGGTAACGGTATTAAGTATGTAGGTGTATCTAACCCTGAAGAGTATGTTAGTGTAATACGTAATCTGTATATGGCGTTCGCTAAACAGTATGGGTTAGAGTATACTAGAGATAATGTAGTTGTACTTACACCTACGTTGTTTAAATATAATCCTAGTGTGTTTAATGTGAATAAAGAAATAGCGTTAACACTTAACAGTAATCGTAAAGTTAGAGGTAATACTATAGAGTTTGTTACAGGTGATAAAGTTATTAATACAGAAAACGATTATGTACGTGAAGTTATGAATGGTGAGACTGGATATATAGGTAAACGTAAAAGTATAGATGAAATATACATTAAGTTTACTGATTTTATGGTATATAAACTGTGGGAACTGTCTGATGTACAACTTGCATATGCTATAACTGTACATAAATCACAAGGATCAGAGTTTAATTATGTAATAATACCATTACATCCACAGCATACAGGTATTTGGGATACACGTATGTTGTATACAGCTGTTAGTAGAGCTAAGAAAGGTGTTATATTTGTTGGACCTGATCTTAATACATATTCGTATGAAGATTTATATAAGATTATAGGTACAAAACGGTTTGAAGGGTTAAACTCGTTTAGTAGTATACTTGAAAATTATGAGGTGGTTATATGAAATTACAAGAGTTGAATAAGAAATTAGAATTGTTGTACACGTTTATAGGTAACACTACAGATACTATATACTATTACCTTAATGTCAGTGATGGGTATATATACGTCAATAATGAGTATTCGTATCTTGTTATAGATTATGAAACTAACGGTATGTATACTATAGATTTAAAAGATTTGATTAATAGTATTAAAATATTTAATGTAAATGATGAGATTAATGTATATAACAATGACGATCTTGTACTGTTTAATAACAACAAGACTGTTAGAATTGAGAAGTATAATACAGATAACACGTTAGTTGACCAGAAATACGATAACGTAATAGAAATAGATGCTAAACGGTTTCTTAAGATTGTTGATAGTAACTCTAATATCGGGTCTATAGGCGATAATATGTATGATAATATTGTATATACACAAAATGGATTTTTGTATTTTATTAGTAGTACATACGCTACATTGTTGATATCTAAATGTAAACTGTTAAGTTATGATAATTTAATAACTTCGTTTAATTACAGTTTTTTAAGGCATTTAGTTAAATGTTTGAAGTTGTTAGATATTAAAGGAAAAAGTTTAAAGTTAATGAAGAATGATAAAGTAACTACAATAGCTATTGATAATATGAAGTTTATATTTTTAAATAAAGTTAATACAGATTTTGAGTCGTATAAGTTGGTAGGTAATATAAATAACAGTTATAAACTAGCTACATTGAATGTACAAGAATTACGTGAAATAGTTAAGAAACTGTATATAGCTTCTAATACATCGTATTTAGGTAATTATCTTAAATTAGATAAAACTATATGGTTAGGGTTTAAGAGGAACGGTGTTGAAAGTAAACTTAATTTACCTATAGAAGTTAGTGATGTATGTGAAATTAATATAAATTATGTAAGTTTATACAAGTTTTTAAATACATTAAATAATAAACATATAGATTTTGTTAGATATAACATATTACACGATACATTGTATGCATTTGAAACTAATGACCATAAGTATATGATTATATAGGGTGGCGGTTTGTATGAACGAAATTGTGTATGGTATAAACGTTAATGTGCTTAATTATTTTAGTTGTGGGTTAAATACAGAGTTTACATATATGCAAAGACTTATACTTGATAACCTTAAACTCTATTTAGGGTTTAAAAACGTTATGCCATTAGAAATACGGTATATAGTAGTATCTGGTAATTATATACTTAAATGTGATAAAGAGTTTGTACAGTATTTAACTACTGAAACGCCTAACTGTACTAACGGTATTAATACTGAAGCGTTTAAAGGTATATTTAAAGTTGATAAAACACCTGTAACTGTAGCTGTACATATAACTGATAAGTTTGTAGTGTATAGGTTACTAGAATTAGACGATACTGATTATATAAACTTGTTAACTAACTGTTGGTTTGAAGATATCGATACTGCTGATAACATAATTAAGGAGGTATTAAAATGTATACACAAAGAGTGAGTTTTGTTGGGAAGTTAATTAAGATACTTAAAAAAGAAGTTAAAGAACCATACAGAACTTTAAGTGTTATGTTTGTAACTAATAAAAAGACTATATATAAAGTAGATATAAAAGGGTATGATACAAACAAGTCATGGGATTATTTAACTGTTAACAATACGTATAAAGTTGAGAATGCAGAGTTTATACCTACTATACTTGATAATAAGGTTGTGTTAGTATGTGAAGTAGATTTGAATGATATATATAAAATTGATACGACATTTTTGAATGTTAATAAACAGATAAAAGAAGATAAAACTGAAGATAAACACGATCTTAATAATGATGGATACGATAGAGTTGGAGATTTGTCTATAGACTATAAGAAAGTACCGAAAAAAGCTGAACAAGTTGTGATAGAATTAGATAGCGATGTAGAAGATATAGACGAAATTAATAACAAAAATTTAAGTATGTATAGGAGGAATAAGTAATGGCTGATACTGAAATTAATGAAACTAAACTGTTTTTAGATAAGTTGAAGAAAAAGTATAGTAAAGAAATAGTTGAAGCTAATCATGCGTTTATACCTACAGGTGTATTCCCGTTAGATGTTGCTATAGGAGGTGGTATACGTGAAGGTACGTCTATAGAAATAGCTGGTACTGAAGGGTCTGGTAAAACTACACTTACTATACGTATAATTGCTAATCTTATGCGTGTATATCCAGACGATATATTTGTATATTTTGATTTTGAACATGTATTTGACTGGGAATGGGCTATAACTAACGGTATAGAATGTATTGTTACAGAAAAGAATGGTTTAAAACAGTATGAACCTAAAGGTAATTTCGTACTTATAAGTCCTACTACTGGTGAAACTATGTTTAAAATATTAGAAGATTTGTTTGACAAAAACGATATTAATGTACGAGGTATTATTATAGACTCGTTACCAGCTATAATGTTTGAAGATGAATTGTTAACTAAAACATCGTCTATAGCGTTAGGGTCACGAGCTAACTCTAAACTGGCAAAGTTTATGTCAAGTAGGTTGAGTAAAAAAGGTGCGTTTATGTTTGTTATAAACCAAGTACGTGACGGTATGGATATGTATGGACCGAAACTAGTTAAACCAGGTGGACATGCAATAAAACATATGTATTCGTATCAAGTTGAACTTAAGAAAAGTAATAAAGATACTAATATAGATTTAAAAGATTTTATTAATACAATTTATGTAAGTGAACTTAAAGTTACTAAAAACAAGTTCTATGGTGAAGGGTATAAGAACTCTTTGTATATAAGTCGTGTCCATGGATTGTCTTTAATAGACAATATAGCTAATACGTTTATAGATTTAGGTGTTATAAAACGTAGCGGTCCGTATTATCAGCTCGATGGTGTTGAAGAGAAGATATTAGGAAGAGAGAATACTGTACAATATTTGAAAGAACATCCAGATTTATTAGTTGAACAGTATAAACAGTATATAAAAAAGTATGTAATGAAGCCTGGTACACCGTTATTACTTGAAAAATGTGATATAATATTTAATAGTGAAACAAAATCTTAATAAAGGAGGGGTGTGACAGTTTATATTCTTAATAAGAATATATGTCGACAAAATATGAGACATAAACTGTTTATAATCAAAAATAAAGATCATTCTATACGTACTGAGTATTTTAGTATTATAGATGAGTTTAGAAACAAAATTACACCTACTGATATGGAACTTATAAATGCACCAGTTAATGGATGGAACATTAAACAGATGAATATGGTTGTTATTAAAATTAAAGAAGAGTCTTATAATTATGATAAAATAACAGTTATTTTTATAAGTCCTATACCGTATTTAATAAGAGAAATAAGTATGTTAAGTGGTCAGAACAATAAATTTGATGTTAAACTGTTTCACCACGATAAACGAGTTAAATCTGTATATAACGGAAGGTATGTACAAAAAATACGTAACTCTAAAGTAGAGCTTGTATAATAGGAGGTTATTACTATTAGAATTATAAATAAAAATATAAAAAAAGATACATTCAATTTATACTCGTTATTTGATATGCATATAGGTAATATCATGTGTGATACAGTTAAACTACTAGAAACAGTTAATAGGATACGTAACGATGTTAATGGATACTATATTATTGGTGGCGATGCATTAGATATAGCTATAAAAGATTCTATAGGCGATGTATATAACGGTATGAATCCTGGAGAAGAAGCTAAGAAGTATATGCAAATATTTAACGGATTATGGGATAGATGTTTAACTGTTATACGTGGGAACCATGAGTTTCGACTTATACGAAGCACTGGTATCGATCTTCTTGAGTTTGTAACTCCTCCTGAAATATATTCTTATGATAATGCTATTCTACATATTAAATGGGGTAACGAGTTACAGTATAAAACTGTTATGTTAGTTACACATGGTACTGGTGGGTCAACTACACCTGGTGGACAAATGAATAGCGCTATTAAAATGGATAAAGTGTTAACTAATATAGATTTTGTGTTAAGTGGTCATACACATCAACTTATATATTATCCTGATCTTATATTTATATACAATCCAGATAATATGTGTATAGAAGAACATATAACTCAACATGTAGTATGTGGTGGATACCTTAGATGGGGTGAGTATAGTGAACGGAAAGCACTTAAACCGTCTATAGTTGGGTCGCCTATATTAGAATTCTGTAACGGTAAAATATATGTAAGGTTGGTGTAATGTATGTTAACTGTAGATAAGTATATTAAACAACGTAATTTAAATAAGTCTGATGTATACTTTGATATTATGGCAGTTATCAATACACTTAATATTGAAACTGATTATTTTATTGATAAGAACAATATGTATTTAACTGATAGCGGTATCGAGAAAATTGATACCGCTTTAATGAATAAACTCGATATTGAATATGATAAAACTGATAAGAAAAGTAAAAATGATTTTTTGTATACATACAGTATATTAGGTGTAGAACGAGTTAAACTTATTGATATATCTAAATATTTAGATATTGTACGGGAATCGTTATACCGTGACATTTATTATAAAACTAAGACTGATATATTCACATTGTATGCATCTAATACATCTGTAATGTTTATAAAAAAAGATGATATATCATTATATACATTCAGATCACGATTCAAACAAGCTAAGAAACTTAAAGATATTGAGTATGTACATAACAATGATGCGTTGAATGTAATTAATTATATAAATTATAAAGATGATATTTTTTATATATACGAAAAAGATGGTATACATTATATAAGTTTAAGTGATTTTACTAAGTATACAGTGAAGTATGCTAATAAATATTTTTATACAAAGGAAATAAAAGAGTATATGTTACAAGATACACAGTTATTTAATGCACCACGTATGTTTGTATCAGTAAACAATTTAGATATATTAACAGAATATTTTAAAAATAGTGGTAGTAACAAAATAAAAGAGTGTGCAGACGATATTGACCAGTTCGTACAGTATGTTAAATCGTTATATGTGAATGAAAATAATATATCTAATTGTAATGATAAGATTATAGAAGCTAAACAAGAATTGTTATCTGCATTTGAAAAGTTTATAGATACACTAATTTTTAATTAGGAGGTGTTGTATGGAACAAGATATAATAAATGAAATAAACGATTTATACTTAGCGTCATATATAACTAGTATGACTGGTAAAAGTATAAAAAGTAAGTTTATGTGTTTTACTGGACATGACAATAAGACACCATCGATGGTATATTATGATAAACCGTTTGTACATATGCGGTGTTTTGGTTGTGGTAAAACGTTTAATATATATGATGCAGCGTATTATTTAGAAGGATTATCGTTTAAAGACGCGTTATATAAATTTGCTAAACAGTATGGGTATGAAGATAAACTGTACGAGAATCAAGTTAAACCTGATACTGTTATAAAAGTGTTTGATAAACTTAAAAAGTTTGCTTTAAACTTTGACCCTAAATATTTAAAACCAAGTGTAAAACAGTATTTAGAGTATAAACAGATATCTATAGACGATATGAAAAGGTATGGTATCGGGTATATAGGTAACAACGAGTATGTACTTAACATGTTAAACAACGAGTTTGGTGTTGATACTGTATCTGCGTTAGGATTAGATAATCCTGTATTGTTAGTTGAAGAGTCTATACTGTTTTTTATTAATAACAAGTATGGTAAAACTGTTGGGTTAACTAGACGGTATTGTGGTAATAAGAATTATCCTAAATATGTTAATGTAAAAAATAATGTTTTATACAAAAAATCCGATACATTATATGGACTAGATTTAGTAGCAGGTAAAAAACCATTGTATATAGTTGAAGGACAAACTGATGCTATATCGTTATGGAAAAACAATGTTAATGCAGTAGCTATAAGTGGTACTGCGTTTAATGAAAATACGTTACATGAAGTATATAATACTGGTATACATAATATCATACTGTGTTTTGATAACGATACTGCTGGTACTGAAGCTACGTATAAAGTTGTTAATTTATTTTATGAGTCTAATATAGATGTTAATCTGTATGTTAAACAACTTGACCAAGATTTAGATATAGACGAATATATAAATAAATACGGGTTTAAACAGTTTGAGTCTGTACCTGTACAAGAACCATTTGAGTTTATAACTAAATATATACTTCAAAATAACGATACATACCACGCTGTTGAACAAATAGGTGATATGTTTGCTAAATACAACTCTTTCAACTTACTTAACTGTATAGATATCATATCTACTAACCTTAATGTACCAAAAGATAAATTATATAATTATCTTAATAACAGAATTATACAGGCTAAACTACAGAATATTAATCAGTATATGGTTAATATAGAAGAGAATTTGAAAAAACTTAAACAAGATTATGAGTATTTGTTAGAACGGCATTTATTTGCTAATACTGATGTTGGGCAGGTGTTCGATGGATAATCTAAGAAATCGTAGGTATATAAAAGTTGATGAAATTAAAAAGAGAATTATCGTAAGTCATAGATAGTTAGAACTGTATAACAGATGTCCAAGACTGTTTCAGTTCTATAGTTCTAATATGTTTACTGATAATAAGATGTTGTACCAAGATTTTAAAGATTTACACGCTAAATAGTTTGAAGATACATTAAAAACTGTTATTAGATATAACATATTGTATGATAAACCGATTATAACAAGTGATGTAGTTAAATAGTATATGAACTATTTTGTTAGACATAAGAATACTAAGATTATGGTATCGTAGTTAGATCCGTTAGAACAGGTAGTTGAAGGATAGCAATTAACTGTTGATACACTTAAACATCTATACCAAAACAATAAAATGAATTATGTTAAAAGTCTTATAGGTAACAACAACTATAACGATTATAAAGTTATCGGATATATAGATGAATATAAAGTGTATCTTAGATATGTTAGACCGTATGTGTTTATTAATAAGTATCCGTATACAAAGTTTAATATATACTATCCTATAGTAGATACATTTTATAAAACAAAAGATTTAATGTATACAGATAATATGTAGTATGTGTTCTTATAGTATACAATTAAAAAGACAAGAAGTTTAGGTAAAACTATACGTGCTAATAAGACGTATAATGTACAGTATATAAACCCGTTAAGTAACGATATATATGAATTACCGTTTAAAGCTAATTATATAATACGTCGTGCTGATATGTTTATACAGAAATTTTTATCAGATTTAATTGATGATAATTATACACATAAATCGTCTAACGATTGTCTTGATTGTCCTATGTACTTGTATTGTAGTTCACAACATATGAAAAATAAAAGTAAAACATGGAATAGTTTATCTAAAATAAAGTTTAATAAGAAATAGTTTGTAGATAATATAAATAAACTGTTAGACGGGTATGAAGATAACACTGAACTTGTATATTTTGACTTTAAAAAAGAATGAGGTGATAACAATTAAATTTGAGTATAACAAGAATGCGTCTAGATACCATAGAATGGTTGGTGAAGCGTTAGAACAGTTGTTAGATGTAGAAAATGTTGAACAAGAAAAACGTATGGATTGTGGTAGTACACATTATTTAGCTAAACGGTTACGTGTTGACTGGTTTATACACGATTACAAACTGGCTATAGAAGTAGACGGTGAACTGCATTACTATGAAACAGGGTTAGGTGACGGTACACCAGATGCTAATTTGTATAATCGTAAACGGTTAGATAGAATAAAAGATCAAATAGCACAAGATAATGGATGGACATTGTTACGCATACCGTACTGGGAGTTTGAAAAAGGTATTGAACATATTAAACAGATTATATCCGAAACTATAGATGGATTAAATATGTATGAAGTGGAAAAAGATAATAAAAAGAAATATACACAAGTTGGTAATCCACGTAAACTAGGTAATCCACGTAAATTAGGAAGAAAACTCTAAGGAGGAGTTATATTTGTACATATTTAGTATATCAACTGATAGCGATGAAAAAGAAACTGGTTGGAATCTGTTTGATAGTGATAACACTAAAGTTATGTGTTCTGGTAGTTTATCAGCACCTAAAAATATATCGTTTATTAAACGGTCTATAATATTAACAGATTCATTGAAGTATATTATGGGTAATTTGATTAAGTATATAGATACGGTGTGTATAGAAGAAATATATTATAGAACTAATACACGTAAAATAACTGATTTAATTAAACTTAACGGTATATATACGTATATGATATATAAAGAGTTCAATATACTGTCTGTACTAGTTAAACCGTATGACTGGATATCGTATTTCAATTTAAATACTATAAAAGATTCTAGTGATAGACATTATTATGTTATTAAAAAGATAAACGAAATATTGAATTTAAACACTGATTCAGTGTCTGAAACGTATTCTATACTGATAAGTTATTACTATTCTTGTTTAATAAAGGGGGTTAAAGAAAGTTGGATCGACAATCAAAATATTACGGCGAATACAACAATGTCCAAAAACTAGTAAAAGAGTATAAGAACGCTAGAACAACACGTCAACGTAATACAGCTATTTTAGGGTTGAAAAAGGTGTTTAGTCAGCATTATAAAGTGATACTGTCGTTAACAACTGATTATGTATATACAGGTAATTATAAGATTAAATCTATGATATTAGGACAACTACCTAGACCTAAAAATATGTCATATACAAAGTTACATCAAGTTATTAAAGGTATATTCGCTGGGTATACATTTGAAGAAATTGAAAGTATAGTAGACGAGATATTGATAAATTTACTTAACAGTTATGTACGTGAAGATTTACCATTCTTTAGATATTTCACGTGGTACTTACCAAAACGGTTTGGTACTTTATATATATCTATGTCTAAAAATTCTTTAAACCAGTTCTATAACGTTAAAATAGATGAGTATGATGAGCCAGAAGAGTATTATGTAGAAGAGGTATTTAGTGATAATACGTTTTTAGTACATATACTTGATAAACATGATTATGAAATATTGATGTCGTATTTAGAAGATGAACATAAATACAATAAAGTTGGTAACGATACAAAAGATTTTGAGGTTGAACGTGTAAAGAATGTAGTGTATAATGTATGTAATTTTGTTAAGAATAATAAAGAGTTTATACAGGAAAATACGTTTGATTATACCATATAAACTAGACTACAAAAAAGTTCAATGTTATTATATAGGAGGGTATTGAATGCAGTTAGTTGAACATGTACAAAAAGGGTTAGAAAAGTTTCAAGATTATAGTAACCATATGAATTATAAGAATGTATTTTTTCCTACTGAGATGTTTATTGAAACATCTGAGTTTTATGAAGGTAAATGTAAACGGTATTTGTATTATAAGAAAGGAAATTATAAACAAGATAAACTTGATTACGATACTATAATGAACTTTGAACGTGGTAACAGTCAAGAAGCTAGTATTATACGTGCAATGCAAAAAGAACGTATATGGATTGAAGATGGTGTTAAGATATATTTTGATTATAACGATATATATATAAGTGGCGAAATTGATGTACTAATAACAGACGATACGTATGGTGAACAGATAGTAGAAATTAAAACAGGTGATGGTTATTATTTTAGTCAACAAGTTATTAATGGATATAAACGTGATACTAGTGTGTATAGAAACTATATGGTAGACCAGTTACAAGCCGCACCTAGAATAGAACATTTAATACAAACAGCTATATACTTATACTATTTTAAAGTTGTAGCACCTAAGAAGTTAGGTACTAAACCTATACATACAGCGCAGATATTGTATTATGATAACAGTCAACGTGTATTTAAATCATATCTTATACTACTTAACCAAGTTAATGGTATGTACAAAATAAACGTGTTTGATGTACAAGATACTTTAGTTGTTGTAAGTATAAAAGATATGTATATAGAACAAATACTTAACTCTTTAAATAGTTTATACACACAGTATATAGCTACTAACATAATACCACCACGTAGTTATAAACTGTATATAGATGATACTGAACTTAAAGATATGTTAGATAATAAAGAGATAAGTAAACGGTCATACGATACAATGTATGCTGGTGATAGAGCAGATTACCATTGTAGATATTGTATATTTAGAAACACATGTGAAACTGAAAAGTAACAACAAATACGTATTATATATGATATAATTGTAATGACTAAAAAATAAAGGAGATGGCGTTTGTGGGTAAGAAAGTAGAAGATATGGAATTTGTAGAAAATAAAGAAGATTTCTTTGATGTAATATATAATGATAGAGAATATATAATAACCACAAAACCATTTTCTGTTGATACATATAAAGAAGTTGCTGCCCTTAATAACGAAACTAAGGACAGCAACGTTTCAAAATACTCCAAGCATGCAAGTTCATACAAAATACCAGATGAGGTGACTTATAAACCTATATCTTACTCTCTTCAATACTATTATAACAAAGAAATGTTTAATTTACTTAAAAATTATAAGAAGATTGTATTAACAAAGTCATACCTTGGTGAAGATATGGATCAGTACATTATTGATGGGTCGAATGTATCACATAAACAAACAGATATTGTAACTAAACGATTGATATACATAGATTTAGATCCTGCTGGTCGAAAGTCAGCATATGATTCTTCAATAGAAAAAAGTTATAGGTATGATAAAGAGATGATAGAAATAAGTCAAGAGTTAGGTGCGTATGGTGTAGTGTTTACTGGTAGAGGGTACCATATATATTTTATGTTAGACAGACTTATGCCTATAGAATATATACGTGAATATTATAAACAGATGGCTAGTATACTTGGCGATCGTGTAAAAGAAAAGTTGTATGAGAAAGGTATAGGCGACTATTACATCGTTGATCCTGCTTCGTTTAATTATAACCAAATATTTAGAATGCCATTATCGTTTAATAGTAAAGGACGTGAAACAGCTAAATGGTTGTATAAGAGTGGTAACTTCACATCTGTATATGAACTTTTAGGATTTGATTTATATGATAAACAAGATCTACATATAAGTGTTAATCAAATAGAGAATGTGTTTAAAGAACTTAAAGGGTATACAATTAATTCATATACAGACTTATTTTTAAGTAAAACACTGTTTAAAAAAGTTATCGATATAATGTCAAGACAAGTATACGGTGTATCTCAAGATTTAGATAAAGCGTTTAAATGTGTATTACATAAAGAAGAACATCCATCAGCGTCGTTATCTAAACACAAACATCAATTAGTATATTGCGATTACCATATATCTAAATATAACAAGTCGTATATACCTAACGAGATGGGTAAATATAAAACGTTACCTGAACTTATAGTGTCGTATATAGAGAATAAGAATGTATTGTTAACACGTGACGCTAAAATAGAAGTAATGTTTATGTTTATGGATGTATTAAGATTTAAAAATAAACAGTTTGATAAACAGAAATCTATAGTTATAAACAAACTAGATACATTACAACGGTTGTTCTCTACAGGTATTAAACGTAAACAGGTTAATAGATGTATAGACGCATTGTGTACTATAGTTACAGAGAAGTTAAATCAAGGGTTCGATAGGTTTATGATATCACAATCGTTTTTCTCTAAGTTTGCACAAGTAGATGCGTCGTATGCAAGTAAAATATTGAATGTATTTTTAACAGTAGGTATACTTAAAACTACTGGTATATACCTAAAACAAGGTGATAATTATATAGAAGTATCATACGAAGAGTATCTAGACAAATACTCTGATTGTTACTTTACATATATATACGAGTTTAATTATAACTTCGATCCGTATAAAGTATCTGAACAGTTAATTCTCTTATTTAAAAATCATCAAGTTAAATATATAAACGTTACTATATTAAAAGAAGTATTTACAGATCTACATGATAATATAAATCAGATAATAGTTAAAGTAAAAAGGGTTATAGATATATTTAAGCGTATACATGATTTAAATAAATACTCTTCACGTAAGAAATACGATACATCTTCTAGGTTCTATACATTATATAAACAACATCCTTACCTATTACTACATAAACTTACACATTAATCTAAGTTCACCGTATAAGATTTATTATACAACATAGCTTATATAGTATACATATGTATTAAATTAATACATATATCTTATGTGTATATACTAAACTTATACATACTTCATTAATCTTTACATATATTTCACATATTAATCATATATATTCAATATTTACATTGTTGTATATAAAAGATCTATATCTTTTTGTTGGTTAAGTTATAGTATTGAGTACGATGACTGTGAAGTATATATCTATGTAATGAGTATAAAGAACATATATTATAAACGAGCACGCATATACCTACTCGTTTCTTATGTATGTTCTTTGTAATTAAGTGTATTGATATTTAATTTCACTACTATGGTAATAAAGGGAATAACTAAAACACTATATACACATTAATCTTTTATATATATCACATATTTACTGCCTATAACCTACTTATTTGTATATCTCTCTTGTGTATATTGTATATAACACTTTATTTGTATATAACGACTGATTTATATAAAGTACTCATATATTACCAACTAAGATATA
>CALMHN010000081.1 GCA_937863745.1 uncultured bacterium
TGAATATCTTTTAGTAAAATTTAAACCTGTATTTTCAAGATAACTAAGCGTTGGCATAGTATCATCATCAACTATCCAAGAATCAATACTTTCCATCATAATATAAATAACATTCTTACCCTTAAATATACCTGTATAAGAATTACTTTCTAATTCCTTATTATATTTATTATTATAATTATCTATATAATTTTTTAAAGATCCAACATCGGTTGTAAAAATATCATAAAAGTACTTATATATACTTCTAAATGTATATTCATAATAACCAGATACAAACATTGATGTATTTGGATTAGAATACGTATTATAAATATTTTTAGCATTATAATACTCTTTCCAAGTATTACTCTCATCTACACTACCAAGATATAAAAATCCTAGTAATCTAGCATTAATAGCAATTATTAATATAATAAATATTAAATATCTATCCCTTTTATGATTAACTTGATATCTAATATCTCGATAAACTTTTCTAACATATATCATACATATAATAGAAAATATTGTAACTAATACCATTCCGACATTCATATCAGCAAATATTGATTTAATGTATTTAACGCCTTCACCTGCTACAAATAAATCAGAGAAAGTCATAAACTTACCCATCTCTTGTGTATAACAAATTTGAGCAAAAAACAATGATGTAAAAGGTATAATAAGCCAATAATAAGTACGAACACGATAGATCTTAGGAACCGAATAAATTATAACCATAAATAATAATATCCAAGACAAACTAAAACCAATCCACAATGTATTAAAATGGATATTATTAAAACCATATGCATCCAAGTCAATCAATGCCCTATTATAATAGTACATATATGCTGCAAGTGATACAAATGATAAAAACATAACAATGAATGCATTAACATTCTTATTCTTAATAATTCTCTTCATAAATATAATTATAGCAAAAAAAAGAGTGTAATACACTCTTTAAAATTAAGTAATATATAATTTCTAATTATTCTCTAAATATACATAATCTCCATCATCAAGTTTAGCTCTAATAGCAAAACCTATGATATATCCATATCTATTATATACAGTCATAATATTAGATTCTACAATCTTACGTCCACTATACTTACTAGGTAAGTATTGGCTTATATCGCTTTCAATCAAATTGTAGAAATATTGATATCTATAATTATCTTCATCATCAGGATTAAAAGCCTGAGTATAACTTAAAACCATTGTTTCATCCCAACCATCATAAATAGGATCAGTATAACTAATTTTTAAATCATTTACTTTTGTATTAGCTAAACTATAACCATCTTGAACAGTTAATTTTGTTGTTGCCTCTGTTTCATTACCAACATAATCACTTATAACTAATTTAACATCATAAGTTCCTTCAGTATTGCTCAATTCACCATCATCACTTGATGCATAATTAGCAGTACAAGGACTAGATTTATCATCACAAGTAACTAAAAAATCTTTTGCCTCATAATTTTCATTTAAACCTACAGTTAAAGGTTCTACATCCACAACAGGAGGAGTCGTATCTACAATTGTAATCTTACCAGTTTTCTTAATATTCTTATAAGTAACATCATATTCATATTCACCTAATGAAGATACATTACCATTTTCATCAACAGGTACTTCATCTAAATTAATTGAATACTCATCAACATCTATAATTTTATTAGATACATAATTAGTAACATCTTTATTTAATGCACTACCTAATTCTATAGTCATATCTCCATTAATAGCAAAAGAAAATGTCTTTTTAGCAAAATAGAAAGCAACAAACAAACCAATTACTACAATTATAATAATGGCAAATTTAACTTTAGAAGTGCCTATTCCTTCATCATAAAAATCTTGATCCATCTATATCCACCTCGAAAAATAAATATTTCTCGTATAACCTACTTCATAATTATCAAATACTTTAATTATCCAATTAACTATTGCACTTAATACATCTTCATCTTTTCTAACTTTAACGTTACACATCTCAGCCTTTAATTCTTTTCTAAAGAAATAATCATCAACATATTTATTTAATACAATATCTAATTCTTCTAGTTTAGCAACTTCTACACGATTAGTAGGATCTACACGAAAAACATAATCTTGATAAATATCAACTAATTTTTCTGATAATTGATCATCATCAAAATATTCAAAATTAACAATTTTATAAAAATTAGGACAATGTTTTAATATTAATTTATTTTTTTTCATGTTTATCTACCTTCCATAACCAAATTATACTATATTATCAATTAATTAGGAAGTACCTCAGTCGTAATTCCTTCACCAACATTAGGATATTTATAAGAAATAACAATATCAGATAAAAATAATATACCTAAAGTATAACAAATTGCAACTTTAACATATGGCTTTATATGACTAAAAATTAATTCCCAAATTGGCGCTAAAACATAAACTAATAAACAACCACCAAATCCAAATAATAATAAGCTTTCTAAACAAACTTTACCACCAATGTTTAAGAAATAATAATCATAATCCCACCAACGTAAATGCATTACTGTTTCCAAATATAATCCCGTAAAATATTCTAAAGATCCACATAATATTAATGAACCCATAAATTGCTTTACATAATCATCTCGATATTTTCTTAATACTAATAAAACAATAATTGAACCAAACCCATATAAAGGTAACCAAGGGCCATGCAAAGATCCTCGATTAACAAATCCTCCATAATTAATATAGTTAAAGAATACTTCCCAAAGCCAACCACCAAAAGAAGCCATGAAAAACATTAATATTAAATCTAAAATACTATAATTCGTATTATAATTTAATATTACGTGATGTTTATTTTTAATAAAATACTCATTTTCTGGATAATATTCATCTTTATATTCTTCAATATCTAAATTATTATCACATAATAAATATTTGTATTTATCTTTTGCTTTACTACGAACTCTCATATAATATTCACTGAAAATACTTTCTTTATAAGCATCAAAGAAGAATATACTAACTAACTTATAAGTAAAATAATCTAACACATACCAAATTAATAATCTTAAATCTAATTTAAAAGCATTAAGTTTTTCTCCATCCATCATACATTTAGATAACATGAATGCATCACGCAAACTAACATTAGGATTCTCTGCTAATATATAAGGTATCATTTTATATTCATAATGTTTAATAATTCCACCAACAATAGTTAGATTCCATAGTAATTGATATATTGTCTTAACAAATAAAATATATGAGATATGTAATACTTTCTTATATTTAAAAGCAAAGAATATTTTATATATCTTAACCTTATATCTTCTTTCTTCTAAATAATATCTATGACTACCTACAATCATTGGATTTCTAATCATAAAATAAAATATAAAAGCCAAAATTATACATACAATTGTAATTACCCTATTAGATATACTTCCTTGTAAAAAAGATTCATTAACCGCATTAATTATTCCAAAAACAAATGATTGATCCTTAGTAGTCAAATCAACTGCTAAAGCTAAGAAACCTCTTGAATAATTGCTATTATTTTTCCTCATTATTCTATAAAAAGTATTAACTATAACATCATAATTAGAAGTATTATTTACATATCCTATTGAATTACTATTAAAAGCATTATAGACAAATTCTCTATTTAGATTATAAGCAGAACTACCAAATAATATTAAAGAGATAATAAAAGATACAAATATATTCTTAATATATTTTCTCTTTAAATTTTTTCTTGCACTTTTAAGTAATTCACTTATATTTATCATATACTCACCTATAATTATAAGTTTAAACTAACACTACCCTAAAGTCTAGCAAAAAAAAATCACATAAATGTGATTATTCTTCAGTCTTATCAACTTTTATAACTTCTTTGCCTTTGTAAGTACCGCATGTAGGACATACTCTATGTGGCTTAATTGTAGCACCACATTTAGGACAAGTAGTTAAACCTGGTAACTCTTTCTTTAAATGAGTACGACGCATATTCTTTTTAGTCTTACCAGTTCTTCTGAATGGAACACCCATATTTCAAATCTCCTTCCCAGTGTAGCTTTAATCGCTACTTTTCAATTCCCAGCCATTACCTTTAATGTCTGGCGGATTATCACACTTAGTCACTCTAATAGGAACTTCCGAAACAATATTTTCCCATATAAATGGTAAAATATCAAGTACATTTTTATT
The DNA here is from genome assembly GCA_937863745.1 of uncultured bacterium. Taxonomy (GTDB): domain Bacteria; phylum Bacillota_I; class Bacilli_A; order RF39; family UBA660; genus UBA6985. Next base: position 4,186 of record CALMHN010000081.1, read on the forward strand.
AATATCATAAAAATCCATGAATTTTCCTAGAGTGCTATCGATATCTACATCAAAATCATAATCAATATCTTCAAGCGTATAAGCATCACTTAATACAAACGCGCCAGTGACTTTTAAACTAGCCGCAATATTATCATCATAATCTATAGATATCATACCTGATACATGGACATTTTTACAATTCTTAACGCCCGTAGTACCAAAGTATTCTGTTGGAATAGTAATATCACTATCAACTTCTGTTTTTCCCAAATTATTAAGTTTAAATAAATCTACCTTCATAATTACTTATTCATTCGATTCATTTGAGCCATAACTTGTTTAATTTGTTTACTATTTGGTTTTCTTCCCATACTAGTCATTAAATTACTTATTACAGTTTCATTAATAGGTGGATTCTTTTGTAAATATTTCTTCATGAATAATCTAGAAAGAAAGAAACCTATAACTGCACCAATAATTAGTCCAATTAAAACTAATAGAACATCATGCAACATATAACCACTCCTCACTTAGTTATTATAAATTAAAATGCTTTTTTATGCAATAACTACTCATAAACCACTAATTCATGCTGAGCACGAGTAACGGCAACATAATATAGATAAGAATCATATGAGAAATTATTTACAATAATAACTGCATCAAACTCTAAACCCTTAGCCCCATAAGCAGGTGTTACAACGAGCTCAGTATAATATTTCTTAGTATCAATATCTATTACACTTATCTTTTTATAACGGTCCTTAAACTGCTCATAAATAAGATTTGCTTCATCAATACTTTTAGTAATAATAGCAACACTCTTATATTTATCTTTAAGGTATTTAATATCTTTACCTATATGCTTTAAATCATGTATATCACGTTTAATAACTGGCAAATCTTGAGTCCTTCTAATTGCACTAACATGATTTAAATTTAATACTTGATTTGCATATTCAATAATCTCTGGACTAGAACGATAAGTTTTATCTAACTCAATATATTTTGAGTCTTCACCAAATATCTCTCTTAAAATACTTAATGTTTCATAATGGTAAAAAGGATTAACTGTTTGATTAACATCTCCAAGTATTGTAAAATCAGCCATCTTAAATATTTTTCTAATTAAATAGTATTGTAAATAAGAATAATCTTGAGCCTCATCTATAACTATTTGTCTCATAGCTACTTGATATGGATAACCTTCAAGTAAACACTTCATATAAATATAAGGAGTTGCATCTTCATAAGGCATGACATGATCATTAAGTTTCTTACTATTATCTATTTTTCTAAATGGTAATTTGTAATATTGATTAAAAAGAGCTGTATCATATAATGCTTTATATATAGCCTTATAATCTTGTTTAAAATTAGCTATTTTATATAATTTAGAATGTATTGAATTATATTCTTTTTTATTACCTTTAAAATATTTATTATTTAAATGTTCACATATTAATTCTATTCTTTCAAACAACGGTTTATTAGCATATCTATCGTGTAATAAATCATTTAATTCAGTCATTTCTATTGTCTTATTATTTACTTCAATAGAACCAGTAAATCTTGCTGCACGAGTATAATATTTAACAAATTCTTCGATTACTTCTTTCATCATATCGCTTTGTTTAAACTTAATTAAATCATTATCTTGTCTAACACCTTTATAATATCTTTCAACAAATGATGAATAAGGTTCCACACGATAATAATCGCTTATAAAAGTTGAGGCAAATTCATGAAAAGTTGTTTGCATTGTATTATCCTCACCTAAATCAGGTAATACATTACTAATATATTCCGTAAATACATTGTTAGGTGAAAATATTAGAACATTACCACTTGTTAAATAAGGTAACTTGTATAAAAGAAAGGCTATTCTATGCAAAGCAACTGACGTTTTACCAGAACCTGCAATACCTTGAACAATAATATTAGATTTACTATTATCACGAATAACTTGATTTTGTTCTGCTTGAATAGTATTAACAATATTTTTCATTTTATCTGATGAATTTTGTGCTAACACATCTTGTAACATATCATCATCAATATTCATGTTTGTTTCAAAGACACCTTGTAACTTAGCATTTTCAATACGATACTGTCTTTTTCTTTCAAGAATTCCTTCTTCCATACCATCAGGAGATTCATACTTGCACTTACCTGACTGATAATCATAAAATAAAGAAGAAATTGGAGCACGCCAATCACATACCAAATAATCTAAATCTTTTTTTACTGAAGTAATACCCACATAAAAAGGTTCTGAATTGAATACAAATGAACCAAAGTAAGGATGATTTCTAACCTTATATAATCTTCTAATAGCTTTAGCTTTATCGCTTAATACTTTTACTTTAGTTTCATTATCACTTAATAAAGAATCGATTTCATGATCATCAAATCCCTGGGTATTATCCCAAATATAACTTTGAAAGTTTTTTAAATTATCCTGTTCTTTAAATAAATCTGAGCCTGCAGAATTTAAAGTATCATCAATAATCTTAACAGTATCTCTCAATCTAACAACTTCGCTTCTTAGTTCATCTTTACTAAGACTCATATTATCACCAACCAAACAAGGTAAGTATAACATAATAAGGCTAATCTAAGACATAAAAAAAGGAAATATTAACATTTCCTTAACTAACTAGTACAATTCTTGTTGTACTAGAATTTAAACCTGAAAGTGATAAGAATCCAAATAAACCATCAGAACTAATAGCACCTGATGCACCACCACGAATATAAATAGGTCCACCAGTAAAAATAATACTTCCATAATCACCATACCAAGAAGATATATTACTAGTAAAACTTCCCATTTCTCCAGTAGCATCTCCTAAATATCTATAAGAATATGAAGTATTACTAGTTGAACTTGCTGAATAAATATTAAAATACTTCGAATTATATAAAGAAGATGGATCAGCACCAAATCCTAATAAAGAATAATTGCCAGAAACATAAGCACTTACATACTCCCAGTTACAACCAGCCATATCAAAAACGCCACTGATGTTTCCTGTTGTACTTTGAGGATAGCTAGAAGACGTCCCAAAACCATTAATACAAGTAGAAGTACTTCCACCAGTAGCACTATTATTGCCACATCCAGTTGTAATACTACCACTAGAATAAACTTCCGAATTTTTCCCGAATGATGATGCTGTTAAATATGCAACAGCACCCCACTCCATATTTTTAATTTCGTGAGAATCATCATTTCTATTATAATTATATGCTAACGTAAAATTATTAACATATGACGTTTGTGTATAACCTTTTACATTAGGAAGAACTGTTACCTTACTAGAAGAACCAGTCATCTCAAACTTGCCAATCCAAAAGCCATTTAATTCTTTTGATCCAAAAGTAAAAGCCGGATGAGTTAAATATGTTCCATTTTTCGTTCCACTAGATTTAGAAGTACTGGATGATTCAAATACAACAGAAATAGTTCTAGGAACTGTATTAGAAGAAACATCAGTAGTTCCAACATTCCATAACTCATATTTATATCTAGGAATCCATACAAAATAACCATCTATATCGCTAGAAGATATTGTCGAACCAACACTATATGTATTAGATGGACTACTAACCAATTTAACAGCGTTAGCCCAGTTCTTATCTTCATAACTGTACCACTTTTCATTAACATTAGCATAAGTAACAGTTCCATCATTGCTTATAGTAACAGGAATTAAATCGTTTGGAAGAACTGGATCAGCACCATGCAATATACTATCAGTATAACCACCAGTAGGAACCTTATCATATAACTCGTTTAAAGCATCTTTAACATTAGTAGCACTCGTTTTTGAATTAGAATATCCAATATCACTAGCCATAATGGATATGGCAGCATATACTCCAACTGCAGAGGAAAAAAGCACCCCAATGATTAAACCTAATAAAAATTTATTTTTAAATATCTTCATATGATCACTTGCCTTATAGTATGATTATAAATTATCAATTAACATTTTTCAACACAAAAAAATGTAAGCATTTAAGCCTACATTCATTAGTTTTTAAAATTAAATATATATTTAAGTATCTTAACTTCATCTCCAGGTTTAGCACCTAATCTACGAAGTTCATCATCTACTCCCATACCCTTTAATTTACGACCAAATCTTTCAACGGATTCTTCTTCAGTAAATCTAGTCATATAGAATAGTTTCTCTATTTCTTTACCTTTTAATACCCAAACATTGCCTTCTCTTTTAATTGTAAATGGTGCTTCTTCATTAAATTTATATAATACATGACTATCAGGAATATCTTCATAAAGTTTAACTTCATCAAGTTTTTCTACTTCATCAGCCAAATATTTAATCATTTCATTTAAACCTTCACCAGTTATGGCACTTATAGGAAATATTACTTCATTTGGATATTTATCTTTAAATAATTTTAAATTATCTTTAGAACCTTCAACATCCATTTTACTAGCAATAATAATATGAGGTTTTTGAATTAATAATTCATCATATTTTTTTAATTCATCATGCATCTTTTCATAATCTTCAATTGGATTACGTAATTCTTCCGCGCTCATATC
>CALMHN010000082.1 GCA_937863745.1 uncultured bacterium
AATGTTCATTATATGTATTGTTAAACACTTTGAAGTCAGTTTATTTATGTCTTTGGCAACCCTTATTATATTTATGTTTGGTCTATCATTTATTTGTATAGGTATAGTTGGTTTGTATCTATCTAAAGATTATTTTGAAAATAAAAAGAGACCTATTTATATTATTCAAGAGGTTAGTGATGAAGAAAAGTAATGTATATAAAATAATTTTATGCCTAACGATTATATTATTTATTCCCTGGTTTAATAATGTTTATTACTTAGGACATGATTCTTATATTCATATAGCTAATGTATTAGCTTATTCAAATACTATCAATTTTCCTCATTTATTAGGCTCTTTTGTTTATCCTTATGTAGGTAAAAACCTTGGCTATGGTACAGGAATATTTTATCCTTTACTACCAGACTTAATACCAGCTTATTTATATAAAATAACATCCATCTTTGGATTCAATGTTTTATTTGATTTTAAAATATATTATTTTCTAATTGTTTTAATATCAGGATTTGGTATGTATAAATTGGAGATGTATATTCATCATAAAAAGAGTATAGCTCTAATTTCTTCAGCTTTATATATTTATATGCCTTACTTTATCTCTGATATATTTGTAAGAGATTCTACGGCAGAAGCTTTAATATTTGCTGTATTACCTTTTATCTATTTATCTATTATGCGTTTGTTTGATGGAGATCATAAAGCCATATTTATGTTTATTATATCTTATGTAATTGGTATGAATTCTCATTTAGTCATGATGATTTATGTGACTATATTTGTTATTATCTATCTTTTATTTAATTTTAAGAAAACAATTAAAAACTTAAAATACTTTATCTTTGCAGGTATCTTTATATTATTAATATGTAGTCCTTACATCATAAGAATGCTTGAATATAAATCACTTGACTATGTAGTATTTAATGACGGTATGATGTCAAGTGCTCAAAGCGTTCATGATAACTTTGTTAATTTTTGGGAATATGTTATACCAATTAGTAGATCAAATGGTATATCATTCTTTGGTAATGAAGTAGGTGTATTATTATTTATAATAACTTTATATATGTTATTTAAACATAAAATAATACTTGATTATGAAGATGAAAAATTATTTAAATATGTAGGATTTTGCTTAATATTATTAGTATTTATCATGTCTATCATCATGCCATGGGCTTATGTACCTAAGTTTTTACTTAATATCCAATTTCCTTGGAGACTAATAACGATATTTGATTTCCTAGCCTTATTAATAGCACCAACTTGTTTAAGAAATGTTAAACAAGAAAATATTAAAAAGACTATTGAAGTATTATTAATCTTAACTATTTTCTTTGGTTATACGGCTATTAAATATGGATCAACAGATTCAGTAGATTTAGATAATATATATTTAAATGATAAATTAGCCATGGGCTGGCAAACAGAATATTTGCCAATGAATACCTATAATAATATTGATTACTATGACAAAAGAACAGAAGATATTTTAACTTCAAGTACTTCTGAAATTAAAATATTGAATAATGATACACCAAATATGTCTTTCACGATGAATATAAGTGGTACAAATTCCATAGAACTTCCAAGGTTTTATTATCTAGGCTATGTAATCAAAGATGATAATAATAACGTTTATAATTATTATGAAGATGAATATGGATTTATTTCCTTTGATAGTGATTACTCAGGTACTTACTATGTAACTTATGAAGGAACAAAACTTGAAAAAATGATGGAAGTTATATCAATTATAAGTATTATATCTATAATAATAATTTATAAGAAAAGTGAACATAAGAAATAATTCTTATGTTTTTTTTGTAAATAAAATATAACAATTGACCTTTAAATATTGATTAGAGTTTTTAAATACAATAAAATGAAATAGATATAGAATTGGAGAAAATAAAATGAATGATAATAATATCAATGATTTAAATTCAAACAATAATTTAAATCAAACAATGGGTAACGATACCCCTAATACAACTCCAGTTACACCTAGCGTAACTGAAAATGTAACAAGTACTAATATAGGAGAACCTGTTACAAGTAATAATGTCGTAGAAACAAATACAGTTCCAGTAGAACCTTCTACTCCAGTTGTAGAAAGTACACCTGTAATGACAGGAAATGCTGATGTATCTACACCTGTAATGCCAAGCGAACCAGTGATGCCTACAGCACCAACTCCTGTTACGCCAGTTGAAAGTAGTCCAGTTACACCTCCAACAATGGTTAACACAAATGATTTAAATAATATAGGTAATATTCCTCCAGTAAGTACACCAAATGAAACTGCAGGAATACCTAATAGTGCTGAACAACCTAAGAAAAAACATGGACTTGCTATTGCTATAGTAATAATTGTTATCTTAGTTGCTGCTGGAATTGCCGGATACTTCTTTTATACAAACAAGAAGTTAACACCTAAAAATGTATTTATGTCTATTGTAAATTCATCTATTAGTAAATCAGCTAATACAATGAAATCACTTTCAAGTGATTTACAATCAAACATTAAAAACATGAATGTTATTGAATTAAATAGTAATAACGATGTTTCTTTAACATATTCAGGAGAAACTTTAGCAGCTAATCTTAAATTAGATTATATTGAAGATAAAAATAACCAAGTAAATGATGTTAAAGTTAATGCCACTTATTCAGGTGAATCTTTAATTGATGGAGAAATATCTACATTTAATAAAAAGTTATATGCTAAATTAAAAGGTTTTGACAATTTATACTATGATGATACTAATGAAGTACCATTTATAAGTATTCTATCTGCTGATACAGATAAATATGACTATACAGTATTTGTTGATGCTTTAGTTTCAACATTAGATGAAAATCTAACAGATGCTGATTTTACAACTGAAGCTACTACAACTGATATCTATGGAACAACTACTAATGTTACTAAATATCAAATTGATTTAACAAAAGACTTAAAGACTAAATTAACTAATGCTTACTTTGATAAGATTGAAACTAATACTACTGCTTTAGCAGTTGTAGCGAATGCTTCTTCTTGTACAAATGATGAAGCAAAACAAAAGATGGAAGATTATAGAAAGAAAGTTCTTGATGAAATAACTGGAACAACAACTATAATATTTGATTTAGATAGTAAAAATAACTTTGTATTTGGATCTATCAATGGAGCATCTGATACAATAAAAGTTACAACAACATCTGATAAGACTGATATCGTTTATTATGCTTCAGATGATGATAAAACTTATGAAGCTATTATCACTAAATCAGGTGATACAAATAACTATGAATTAAAAGAAAATAATACAACTGAATTAACTGGAACATATTCTATAAAAGATAGCCAAATAACTTTTAGTGCTAAATATGATGGAACATCACCAATTAGTTTAAATGGTACAATAACAATTGAAAGTAATAACGTTAAT
>CALMHN010000083.1 GCA_937863745.1 uncultured bacterium
ATTTGATCTTTAACAACAAGATATGTATCATCTATATCTTTGAGAAGTATACCATTATATGTAATAACAGCATCAGATGATAATGAACGATTGCTAGTATAAGTAGTATCATGTTTTATCTCAACAACACGCTTTACAGCATCCTTATTATTTAAATACACATGTTCTGTCTTAATAACCAACATTATCTTTAACCCCCTTTAATTAATTATAATAATAATCCATTTAATGCATCTTGAAATGTATATCTTTACATCTCGAGAAGCATCCTTCATTACATTTAATACAATAACTCTTTAAATGTTTCCATGTTTTTGGACATTTGATAAAATTTGGATGCTCAAATGAATCATTTCCAAAGAAAGATACTATCCATTTATTATTTTTTAAAGAATCATAGTATTGCAGAGTATCTAGATCTAATGAAGCTATGATATATAAATTAGAGTATAAAAACAGATCTTTTTCTATTAAAGACCTAATATCATCATCTCTCCATGCTTTAGTGAATACCAAAATGTTAATATCATATTGAGAAAGATAAGATGCCCATGATTCTACTCTTTCAACATCATGGGTATCAAGAAATGCTTCACCTCTTGAACACAATCTTATTCTAGAGATATCATATTGCTTGTGTTGAAGATTTTTATAAATATCTTCACCTGTAGCAGTTTGCCAATAATGTTCATTTTTTATATCTCTTTCACGCATACGCTTTCCAAACGCTTTATACATTTTATTATTATAGCAATGTAATCTACAAAATTCAGTAGAATATTTACATGTATCTTTGCCCCTATCTAATGTAAATAATCCTATATCCTTATTAAATCTAAACATTGAAGTTTACTCCAGATAATTATCATATAGTCATAAGTTTTAAGATCAAATGTTAAGTCAAATTATTTAGTTAATTTATTATCAATCCATTCGTATTCTTAAGAACCTTGGATTCCTCAGTTTACCATCTTTAGTTTTCTCCTGATATGCTACTTCTATAGTCTTACCTATGATAGATTTGGGATTCTTCCAATACCTGTCCCTTTCTTCATCAGTAAAACCAGAACCCACTTTCATAGTGTCCCCATTGGGTAATTTAATTACAACACCACCAAGCATATTTTTATACTTGCCACTACCTTCAAACACATCAACAACTTCAAATTCATCTGATAATATATTCTTAACTTTGAGCCAATCAGGAGTTCTTCTGAACCTATAAGGAGTGTCAATTCTCTTTAACATAATACCTTCAAGACCATTTTCAATTTCATTTTTATATATATCTAACGCTTCATCCACATCTTTTATCTTATGATATTTGACTTTCTTAACATGCTTGGTATTAGATAATAATTTATCTAACAATTTTTTTCTTTCATCTAGTGTAGCATCATATGACTTCTTCTTAAAGTTTTCAATTGGAATAATATCAAATACATAATATACTAAATCTGGATTCTCTTTCTTGGATGTTCTGGTTCTGGTAGTAGATACAGTTTCATTCCAATCTTTACCATATATTTCTCCATCTAGCACATATCCCTTAAGCTTATCAGCCTGCTTTTTAATATCATCTTCTATATAACTAATATTATATACTTTATTACCATACCTTGTTACAAAGCTAATGTCATCTTTATCATATACAAAGCAGGCCACTCTTATACCATCGTATTTAGGTTCCACTATAAAGTCTTCTGGAAAGCTAGATAGATGGGATATATGTTTAGTAAGTTTTTCTGTATCATATGCTAATTGTAGTCCAATCTCATTCATCTTTACATGTCACCTCACCTTTGACAACATAGCTATATGGTATCAATGTTCCATCTTTAGTAAAATAGGTCTCATTACTCTCTAAAAAATTGTAAACATATTCTTTAGAAAAATAATAATAATACTCTTTTTCTAATTCTTTAAGAAAGTATTTAGACAAATCTCTTTGTAAATTGTCTCTAATTGCTTCATATTCCTCATTAGCATCATCTCTACCTTCTTCATCTTCATCATCACTATCACCATATTCATAATAGTATTTAGTCATTATTTTTTCATAAAAATCTGCTAAATCTAATAGTTCTTTCGATTGAGAATTTTCTCTTATTGCTTTAATGCATTCCTCTGGATCTTTAACTAATTTAGCTTTAATATATCCACTATACAAATCATATTCAAGGATATCTAATCCATAAAAGTCATTAGCTTCTATTAATATAGGATCACTCCAGTCGTATGGCATAAGATCATCACAATGTTCATTGATAAATCTTTCTAAAACATAATCCTTCGTATCCTCATCCAATTCATTTATAGTATATACTTGAATTGTTAATAACTTCTTCATAATTTATTACCTCCCTATTTTAGATTTATTTTATTATACATATTAAGCAATAAGTACTAGACAAATCTCTATAAATAATTAAAATATAAAAGACAATATGTGCAAATAATATGCAATTATTGTGCAATTACGACCAATTCTAAGTTAGTCATAAGATGTAATTTACTATAATGGAAGTCCTTTATCCTCTTAATTTTATAATACATTATTAGTATATTCTTGAACGTTTACCATATTGATACTGAATTTTATACTAGGAAACTTTTCACGTATCTTATCTATTAAATGAGTTAGATTGGCAAGATCAGAAATAAAAGACACTACCAAACGAACTTGCTTTGAGATAGTATTACTGTTATTTACGTTAATAATACTACTATCATTATATGTTTGATATTGAGGATAGAAGCTCATATTAATGACATTGTTATCTGATAAACATCTATTCATAAACTCAGTCAATTGTTGATTTGGTATCATTCCTGATGATTGTTGATTAACATTTAACTTATATTGATTAAATTTGTCTAATGAATAATTATTAAAAATAACATGATAATTATATGGTATTATTTTAGAAAATGCTGTTATACCTTTTTTATAGATATAAGTTGTTATCTTATTCATTATGGCTAATAATGTTTTAAAATCAGCTTCAAATATAATCTCAGCATAGTACTTGTCTGATTGCATGAATTAAAGATCCTCCTATTCTGTTTTTAAAATAAGAGAGCAATTAAATTAGATTATCCTAACAATACATCATAATGTACCAAAGATAAAGTAAATCTAGTGTGCATACATTCAACCATATTAATCGTTCTCTCATAGAACGATATTGGACTATATTCGTTCTATGAGAGAACGATTTTACTTATTTAGATGTTATATACTTTCTTTTAGCTCATTGGCAAATAGTTCATTTGATTTATCTATGTTGTGAGAAGCTTCAACAATAATATCAAAAGCTGTATTCAATTTTTTAGTATCATTCTCAGACAATGCAGTGATAAACAGTTGAGCAAATTCATGAATATTATCCATTGCCTGTAGATAATACTTATGTGATCCTTTAAATCTAGGTGGACAATCTATTTCATAAGCTTCATATGTGATTTTATCTATGTCTTTAGCTAATTTTATAAGGTAATCATAATTGATGTTCTTTGTATCTGATATAGCTTGTAATGTGTTAGATAAATCATTTAATTTGGCATTCATTTTAGTGCCGTGAATATCTTTTTGTGAAAGATATATACTTTCTTCATTTGTTAAAGCTTCACTTTTAGCAGCAATAAAGGGCAACAATATTACTATTAATAACACATAAAATGCTATTCTCTTTTTCATCTTTACTCCTCCTTAAATTAAATATTTTATACATTAACTGATTCAACTACTGGTTTATCTTTAATCTTCTTAACTAAACGTTTAAGTTGCTTTACATCAAATTCATTTTTAGCATTTGGTTCTACTTCCTTATAAGATCTGCCTTTTTTCATGGAATATAATACATGCATTAAACGTAAAGTTCTCCTATTTTTATTTACACATTTCTGTAGTTCTGCAGCTAATGCAGTATCTTGAATACGATAGAGCATCTTAACCCTCTGTTTAGCTATTTTCTGTAGGTCTGCTAAAATCTTAATATTATCCTTTAACGTAATAAAGTCCATAGTCATAATTATTACCTCCTATTTATTATATTTTAATTATATTACTATCTACATTAATGGTCCACCATTTTTATCTTCCAATAATTTAATAAAAGCTGGAACTATCTTTCCAAATTGATTACAACCTTCAGTCCAATAAGGCAAGCCCTTCTTAATAATCTCTGGATTCAATGATTGATATCCAGCATCAAAATATTGGGCTGCTTTGACTAAATTATCTAAACATGCTCTATATTCTTTATCTATCTTGGAGAAATACTTTGGAATGTTGGTATTACCAATAAATTCATTTCCAATTGCCTCTATTGCTTGAAATTGTATATGCATAGCATAGTACCATTCTTGATATCTCTTAGTATCTAAAGGATCTGGACACTTTGGAAATAACTGATCAAGATTGTTCAACGTTTGCATCATACTCTGCATATTTATTAAAGTAAACATCATATATTCTGTTTCTTCTTGAGTGAACTTATCCTGATTGAAGTTAATTGCCAATGCTGGAATACTACCAATTAATGTTGCTATTATTACTATCCCAAGTACTCTAGCTATTTTTTTCATTTCTAACAACCTCCTCTTTTTTATTATGCTTAGTTTACATTACATATTATTTTCTCTAAAACCATACATCCATTCATCTATTTCCTTTTGCATTTCTGCTTTTTCTTCTGGATGTTCTTCTAAATACTTATAGTACTCATCCAATTGTTTCATTATTCGCTGACGCTTTAATTCAAATACAACTTTTTCTCCAACTAGAATATCCATCTTTTTATTAATATCAATGAGCATTTCTTTTATATCATTAATTTCTTTTTCTATATTACTCATTATTAATCTTCTCCTTTTTAATAGTATTACGTGATATAGTATTACCACATATATATACAACATATAAAATACTTACTAGTCGCATAAAGAAATAAGCATGTTGATGCATATGAAATAGATAATATATTAACAATAAAAATAATTGTAAAAGAAATGCCCATGCAGTTATAACATATACCCCTCTATGTTTTATTTCAGTCTTCTTAGCTGTGTCAAGAAATAACACAAACAGATCATCATCGTCCATGGTATTCATTTTTTCTTTATATACATATACCCCTGATATAACTGCTATTATATACAATAGTATTATACTTACAAGCATTCCTGAATATAATGAGAAATAATAATTAGCATTAATGTCAGATAGTTTAAAAATAGACGTTAACACTATACCTAATATTATCATTTTCAATATTGAAGCTATACGCATAGATGCTTTAAACATTATTGTATACCTCCTTCAGCTGTGTGTATCATATATAATAGACACCTACAACTTATGTATACTAGATACAATATAATTGCTATCCACGCAATAACATAACTAAGATGTTGCATAAAACTAAATAAATGTAAAGAAAGAATTACCAATAAACACCAATATGATATTGTTTTAATGCGTTCTATCATTTCTTTATTCAATTTAGAAAAGAACTTTTTATATCGTGATAATCTGGACGCATATTGTAACCTCAACAAAGATGCTTGAATTGGTTCGCTATTGAGCTCTGAAATTATATTTAATATAGAATCAATTATTAGTCTTGTAATAAATATGAAAAACATTGCAAACGCAAAAAAGGTAGCATTAGTAGGTGACAAAATACATAAAGCAACAACCACTACTGTTGTCATTACAATATCAAGTACATTAATTAATAACATCATAATATATCATCATCTCCTTTTATAGATAAAAATAAAAGAAATATATTTATACTAAAACAATATCGTTATATAGAAATTTATGATCATCTGGCAATGCATTATATAAACTCATACATAGACATCTAAACTCTTCTAAAGCTCTATTACTCAATCTTAATTGAAAAATATGTCTTAATTCTCTACAATTAACAGTAAGCACTAGTTTGGTTACAAGAGCTTCAGGTATAAAATATTTCAATACATCATTCTTTATTCCAGTATCAACAGCATCTGCTACCACATTTTCAAGTTCAACTAAAGTATTTATCAGCTTATTATACATTACTGTTTCTTCATCATTCCTAGAAGAAAAATGGGGTAATTTAAATATCAACTGTTGTTTATCAACTACTTTCTTAAGAGTATATCTTGTCGACATAACACTTAGTGAAATATGTCTATGTCTTGCTAATTCTTGTAACAAGGCTCTTGATATATTTTGAACTTTAAAAGTGTAATTTATATGTTCAAAAATACTTTCATGTCCATGTTCTAACAATTTTAATAGAAATGTCTGACTATCTTTTTTATATTCATCGAGTCTATCATCATTGTCAGTACATACCAATGCTGCTTCTACAGCTATATTAATTGGAGTATAATATAACAATTTAACACGTATATCATCATAATCAACAAACATAATTATCACTCCTTATCATTTCTTTTCATATTATTTAAATACTTCTTTAATTCAAATATCTTTGATAAAACGATAGTTTTTTGCTCAATAGAAAGATTAGGATCAGTCAATTTATTCTCTAACTCTTTTAACATATACACATTATCATCTACTTGTCGATTATTCTGTTTAGT
>CALMHN010000084.1 GCA_937863745.1 uncultured bacterium
ATTATTAATTGTTATAATATCATTTTCATTACATCCATAATTAAATACAATTGATTTGGTATCAAAGACAAAAATATAATCTAATCTTTCTACTTGTTGCAATCCATTTCTAAATACAATTATATTAGACATTCCTTCAACATATATATCTGTTATATCATATACTGTTTGATTTTGTGTTGCTATTAACGTCTTAGTATTCACATTTACAGTAGTAATATCATCATATTTCCTATAGAAATTATATATTGTTATTACATCATTTTTCCTACATGGAAAATTGAAAATCAGTCTTTTATTAATAACATCTATAGTATAATCTAATGATTCAATCATATGCAAACCATTATGATATATATCAAAATATATACTACTTGCTTCACAACAATCAGATATATCGAATATGCTCTGATTGGCTTCTGCTATTTTATAAACTCTGTGCAATAATACATATTCTTCTAATGATTCTGATACTGTTATACCACCAGCATCAGTTACACTGCATGCTATTCTATATGTACCATTACCCATTGCAATTAAAAATAATCTATCATCTTCTGCAAAAAACATATATGGATGTTCTGAAAATACATTCCAGGAATATTCAAAAGGTGGAATACCACAATCTGGTATATCGATTGAAAAAGAAGCATAGCTGGGAATATAACTAGTCTCTGCTCTATTTAATTTAATACGTGGTCTAGTTCTAAACAATGTACCATCATCAATAGATTCAATTGTAATAGTTTTACTAATCGTACTATAAATATGTTTTTGCATATTATAGTTATAATCATAAAGGTTAACAGTACAAGTTACATTTACAGTTTGATTATATTTTAAATAAAAGATAAATTTACTTGCATTTTGCTCTGCGTTAAATACTACATCTGGATTGTCTACAGAAAATATATACTCTCTATATTCCCAAGGTTCTATATCTGTAACATATGCTATAACTATATACTGTGATGGATTTAATCCAACACACGCATAATCTAGATTTAAATTTGCCATATTGTATCATTCTCTCCCATCATATTATAGCAAAGCTATTATTAATGCTATACCAAGTATAGATGTAGATGTTTTATATACTTTAGATTCAAACTTTAAGATATTATTTTCACTTTTAAGTAAGGCTATCTCTTTCTCAGTTGCTGCTATATACTGTTCCAGTAAATCAGCTTTTTGTTCATATTTGAGATACAAATCCTTATATATCTGTGCAATTTTATCGTTGGTGTCTTTTTCACGTTCATATGCTTCTTTATACGCATCACGCTCTGCTTGTATACGTTGGAGATCTGCTTTTAATATTTCTATACCAGAAGCAACATCTGTTGCATCATTTTGAGTCAAATAAAAACCTGGTCCTACTTTAATACTTTTTCCATCAGGTAAAGAAAGTATACCACTCTCTATTTTCACACCTAATGCCAGAGAGGGACTTACTATTGTCAATACAAATATTAAACAAAATATAGTTAATAATACCATTCTCTTCATGAATATCTTCACGAATTCTTACGCAAGGAAGCCACTGGCTTTAGCCATGTGGAGGAATTGCGTATTTTAAACACG
>CALMHN010000085.1 GCA_937863745.1 uncultured bacterium
AAACGTGATATTACTTTTAATATAAATAGCACACATGATAAAATTCCAAATAATAGAAATAATATCAAATATTTTAGATTTAGAATAATTACTTAAGATAATTAATAATAAAGTAACAAATGTATAGAAAAATATACCATCAATATTAACAATATCAAAAATACTAATTAATCCTATTAACAAAGAACATATTGCCATATATATTAAAAATTTATATTTATATCTTAAATAACTAATACCAAATAATATAGAAAGTAATATAAATATTGTTAAGACAAATATATTATTATTGCTAAATGAAATAAGCCCAGATAATCCAACATAAATGTATGTTATAAAGATAGAAGACATCCCAAATAAATAAGACATGTTCTCTTCCATAGCAAGCCTATGTTCTTTACATATATAACTAGATATTAATAACTCAGTTAAACCAATAACTAATACTATAGCACATTTAGCATAAGAACTAATACCATTCAAATTAAATAGACATAATGAAGCAATAAATAAAATAATAGTTCCAATATTTAATATACTTTTTAAAACTGTAATTTTATTTTTCATCATAATAACTACTTCTTAGACTTTTTAGTCTTTTTTTCTTTATCATCATCAGTATCTTTTTCAGTAAAATCAAGATCTTTAACAACCTTATCAACTTCATTAGCAACTTTATTTACGCTCTTAAACACATATAAAGCTTCACTTAATTCAGCAATAGAACCAATAATCATGATAACACCAACAACCATTAAGAAAGTTTCAGCACTACCATTAGGATAAAGAATTAATATTAATCCTAAAGTTAATATTAATAAACCAGCTACAAGATTATATTTCCATTTATCAGTTAAATCTTTTAAACTAATAGAAAATTGAATCTTATAAAGAGCCTTAATAATTAAACCAATACCAATTAATACAGTTACGAAATTTACTAAAGCATCTCTCTTAAGGAACATTAATATTCCTAAAGCAATTAATAATATACCAATTACTAAAGAAAAACTAACAACCTTTTCTATTTTATTTGCTTGAACATAATGATATACAAATGCAACACCAAAGGCAATAAATAATATTGCAATAATTGCTGTAATTATACCCAAAGATGCTGTTGGTGCAATAACCAATATAATACCTAATACTAAAGTAGCAATAGTACTAAGTAAAACACTTCTTTCTCCAGATTTTATACTACTTATCATTTAAATCATCTCCTATAATTAGAATTATACATCTTTTACATTAATAAATAAATCATTATTAAAAAAAAACCTTCGAAAAAGGTCTTATAAACTAAATATAAAATGCAGTATAGGCTAACTGCATAAATAATATATCATAAAATAATTAATGAATAAAGAGATTATATAAAATAATTGAATAAACTAAAATACTTAATAAATTTATAACATTAAACTTTGTCTTTCTTGTTTTATGATGACATACAAGCATAGTTAGATATCCTAAAAAAGCACCACCCAACATTGACATTGTAAGTAATGTACTTTCTTTTACCCTTTCTCCTTTTCTTTTAGCTTGATATTTATCAAAAGCATAAGTAAACGCCGTAATTAAATTTATAATAATCATATAATAAAAAACATAAAACATAATATCACCATCTTATGTTATAATTTTATCATGAATGGAGAATTTATGAATATAGAAGTAATAAACTTAAATAAAGATTTTAAAGACTTTAAATTAGATAATATAAATATACAAATACCTAAAGGTAAAATAGTAGGATTAATTGGTGAAAATGGTGCAGGAAAAACCACCTTATTAAAATGTATACTAGGTGCTATGTATCCAACATCAGGTACCATTAAGTTATTCGATTCTTCAAACAAAAGTATACTAAAAGACGATATAGGAGTTGTATTTGATGATTCTTTTATAATTGAAACCTATACTTGTATTGATATTAATTTAATCATGAAAAACATTTATAAAAACTGGGATTCAAAGGCTTTTTATAAATATTTAAAAGAATATAAAATAAACCCAAGAAAAGAGTTAAGAAAACTATCAACAGGTATGAAAAAGAAAGTAGAGATTATCACAGCATTATCTCACCATCCTAAAATACTAATCTTAGATGAACCAACATCAGGACTAGATCCAATAATTAGATCAGAAATATTAGATATCTTTAAAAGCTTTGTTGACAATGGTAAAAATTCTATCCTCCTTTCAACTCATATAACAAGTGATCTAGAACATATTGCCGATGATGTAATATTTATATCCAATGGTAAAATAATATTTGATAAACCTTTATCTATTATAAAGAATAATTATATCGTTTTAGAATTAACTAAAGAAGAATTTAATAATTTCAATAAAGAAGATATAGTTAGATATAAAGAAAATAGAATTGACTATCAAGTGTTAATCATGGAAAAAGATATGAAAAACGATTATAAGAAATATATAAAGAATATAACAACTCTAGATGATATCATGCTTTTATATATAAGAGGTAGTATATGCGCGGATTAATAATTAAAGACTTATTATTTTTAAAATCATCATGGAAAAATTACTTAGTAATATTTATTGGTTCCCTATTAATAAGTATTGCTTTAGGTAACTACACATTAGCGGTATGCATATTACCTTTAATGATCCTATCATCAGGAATTAATACTTTCCAAACTGATGAATTCTATAACACTGAATCATATACACTATCATATCCCCTATCAAGGAATAAAATAGTATTATCCAAATACATATTTACATTAATATTATTACTTATTTCAATATTCATTGGCCTAATAATTTATTACCTAATACTTTATATAGGAAATCCAAGCATTAAAGCTTTAAGCCACGATGTTATCAAAGAATTATTAATGCTTCAAGCTGCTGCTCTTTTAGTTGATTCGTTCTTCTATCCCGTAATTTACAAATTTGGCTGTGAAAAATCCCGTTTAGTATTGATGAGTATTGTCATGGGAATATTAGGAATCGGTTCCATTATAAGTGTCTATATGGATTTTAGTAAAACAAGCATTAATATAGATGCAATAGTTAACTACATTCAAACAAATGGATTATTTATCCTTTCATGGGCCGTTATTATATGCATAACTTTATCTTATTTATTATCAATATTGTTCTATAAAAAGAAAGATTATTAATCAGTGTAAAATTTAAGATGTAAAATGTCTAATTGTTAAAATTACTATTAAATAAAAAAATAGATGTAGTAATATAATAATAGGTGGTTAAAGAAACTATTGAATCATAAATAGTATTCATGAATTAAACCTTAAATATGCTATGTTAGCTGGCGGATGAATACACGTGATAGTTTGGAATAATCATTATTTATTGATTCGTTTGGAAAGTAGTTTCTATTTGAAATGCTTAATGATCAATAGACATCAACCACGAGAGAGTGCAAAGAGCACTGATTACCTTGAAACTTAGATATAGTTTTATACTATAAAATAAATAATCGTAGGTATTCCTTTATTTATTTAAACTAGTTGGTCACATGCTTATATCAAATAGGTAGAAGCGCTAGGCTTGATAGATATTCAAGTAAATGTGATACTAATTGAATAATGTGATGAACTTTAATGTTCATGTAAAATCTTATAAAGTAAGATTAATAGTAACATAATAGCAAATCGTTTAATACAATAATAAAAAGAAATTTTATTCTTTTCCCCTAACCTTTGTATTAAAATTGCTATGTATGGAAAATAAGAAGAATGCTAAAAATGCATTCTTTTTTCTATACTTAATATATACAAATTGAAATTTTAGTATATAATATTCAATTAAAGGAGCACTTATGAAAAATAAAAAAGAAGTATTAATACCATATAAAACATCCCTTATAGAAACAGCTAAGATGATAAAAAAAGCTACATCAGAAGGTAAAGATAGTAAAATAATATTTGATGATTTAGAAAATAGTATTTTTGAAAGATTAGAAGTATTAGTTTACAAACCTAGAATATATAGTTTAAAAGAATTTATCTCAAACTATATTTCTATTGCAGATAACTTACCTAGTATCATGTTAGGAATTGAAATCATGGAAGACTTGGCCAATGAAGACAATTGGGATAATGCCATAGCTAAATATGAAGCATCTTATAAACAAAAATTAGATACATCACTTATAAGATCATTAATAATTAACTTTTCCAAAACAGGTCCTGATTTTATTCAATTTGTTGAACCCATCCTATTACCTGATGAAGAGAAGCAATTAAAAGAAATTAGAACATTAAATAATTATTTGGAACACAATAAAACAAATGAAAGGAAGTAGAATATAACTACTTCCCTTTTTTTCTTCTTCTAACTTTTGGTTTATCTTCCTTGCTTATCTCATTATCATCATTTATACTTTCAAGATATTCAATTATACGATTTTCTAAATTAGGATCATCTATATTTAATTTTTTAACTTCATCATTAACGTTTACATCTTTATAAACTTTTGTATCATCTTCTTGATTATAAACTTCATCATAAACTTTATCTTTTAATTCATTATTACTTAAAATAGAAAATCTACCAGTTGAATCTAATATATCAATATCATCATTTGCATTTTTATAATAAGTAATCGTACTACTAGATATTTCATCACTATATGTATAACGCAAGCTTTTCTTCATCTTATCCCTATATTCAGCTTGTATTAATAAAGCACTTAACCCCGTACTTTTTAAACTATATTTGGCTTTTTCGTACTTAGACATTTCCATAACTGACCCATTAAACATTATATTATTGATATAGTTATATTTATCATGACTATAGTTATAATAAACACTCATAGAATTGTATAAATTTATAATAGGAATAAATAACCCATATTTAATATTCTTATTACTATGAGAACTATTTTCCTTATCAAAATCAATCTTATAACCAGCATCAGCTAAGTCCTTTATAACACTTAATAAAGTATAAACATTTATACCTTCACTAACAACAATAGAAAAAATCCAAAATAATAAAATACTCATATATACTCCATGATAATATAATAGCACTTTTATCTAACTTTCTCTATTTTTCTTTCCTTCATAAACTCATCAATACCTAAATAAACCTTATCAAGTAATATTACATTGCCAAAATTACAATTCTTAAATGCCTTAATAAGTACTTTAATTTTATAAAAATATGATTCTAATTCAGCATAAGTAACATTATTTACATCAATATTTTGTACACTAATAATTGGTACATCTCCAACATATAAATCTATTAAATAATACATATTAACTATCAATGAACAATCAGTCAATAAATCTTTATATTTATCTAGTATAATACCATCTACTTTATCCATAAAACCTCCAAATAGATAATACTATAGCAACTAAAGTTATTAATGCAAAATAAAAGTGCTAAAAAGTTTTATTTTTCTTTTCTAACACTTTTAAACTTACCACCAGTAGTTTTTACATCCATGAATTTACCACTACTAGTATCTCTTTTAATATATAAGCCAATCTTTTTGTTTTTCATTTGGCTTCTTTCTCTTATAAAACCTACTCTAGTATTATTTCTATTAACAGCCATATAATCACTTCCAATTATTATAATTATACAATAATTTCTTTGATTTATTAATAGCTAATCTCTTAATCTAACCTTACCCTTTAAAACTGAATTATATTCATTACTAGAAATAGGTAAGCCTAAGTCTAATCTTTCTCCCAATGAATATCTTTTAGAAGAATCACCTAAGAATTCATCATACTCAGGACTATAATCATCTACTCTATCCAATAGATTTGATCTACCTATACCAGTAAAGTAATCAACAATTGGAATACTAACCTTTCCATCAGAATACTTATATCCCATTAAAGGAATTAATTTATTATAAGCTTTAATCTTATTAAAACCTTGATAATACTTATCCTTAACATATCCATCATCTTTAAAAGTATCATAAATTTTTTGAGAAGAATTCATCTCAGCAAATCTCTCATTAGGACATACCATATAATTAGACATATATTTATCATTTCCACGATTAATCAAATCTTGAGAATACTTTTTCATAAATAAATATTTATGAGCATAGAACTTGGCAAAATTGTACTCAGACTTCATATCTTGTTCAGATATTTTATATAAAAAATCAAATCCCGATACAAAATATTCAAGCCTTTTTAAACCATCCATATTTACTATTTTTTCACGCTATTGAACATGTTCCAACTCATGTAATAATATAAATACCATATAAGCATTAGTATAGAAATAATCGCCATTAAATTTTGCCCTAAACTTATCATAGTTAATAAATAAAATATGTGATATATCGTTAAATGATGCTAGACTATCTGACAAAGGTTCAAACATAATATCATGAACATTGGCCGCACTTACATTACTTAATGAAGATACTAAACTTTCAGTAATACTTTTAACATCATTACTACTAAATATTTTTTTAGCATCTGCATATTCAACAATCTTTTCTTTTACTGATTTATTAACAACATCCATATTTACCCATTCAACGAAATGTATTATATAACAATATGAATATAAGCGCAAATAAAAATAATAAGTATACGCTTATTATTAATTAACATAAATGGTAGGTAATAAGAGGCTCGAACTCTTGACCCCTAGAATGTGAATCTAGTACTCTAACCAACTGAGCTAATCACCCATGACAAAATTATACCATAAAAAATCACTTATAAAAATAAGTGATTATAATTTTAAATACTATGCAGTATCCTCAAATTTAGCAATCAGTTTATCATTTGAAAATATCATACAATGTTTGTTAAAGCCCATTGAATATCCTTCAAAATGATTACAATACTTTTTCTTTTGCTTGGCATTACATCTTTCAACGACGGCATTAAATTCATCCATGCATTCTCCAGTTGTCATAATTTCCATAATCTTTTCCCCATTATTATTCTTTAATTTAAACATAATGTCTCCTTATTGAAATCTCCCTAACACCATCTTAAGTATATATTCATAAGTATTAATAATAAATACAAAAACATATGCACTGTAAAGAAGAATTATCTAAAATCCAAATAAAATCGATAACTAGTAATTTTAACTTTACAAAAAAATATAGTTAATTACAACTATATCCTTTTAATTCATATTTGCTAAATAATTCATAACTAATTGGCAATGTATCTTCTTTAATAAAAATTGAATCACTAGCTAATATATTGTTTAATTTATATCTTACTTTACTAACATCAATCATCCTATAATCATAGGTGACAGTTGTAATAATCTTAGAATCAATATAATCAACATTTGTATCTATTCCATCAAGTCCTTGATATAAATTTAAATATGATTGAATCATTTGAATCGAAGATTCTTCATAATAATCCCCATCACTAATTGATTGATATACCGCATTTACAACCATATCACCATCCAATTTAATGTAAATGATGCTACTAGAATTCTTAATATCATCCTCTAAAACATCTTTATTATCCTTCTTGCATATAATGTCGCCATCATAAGTTGGAATACTACTAGCTTTAGGATAATTTATATTGCCAATCAAAATAATATCAAAAATAATAATTAGAATAATAAATATGAATTTCTTAGACATTAAGTTCTCTCCTTAAATCATCTATTATTCTACCACATTCATCAGCTTTTTCATCTAAAAATTCAATACGATAATTATTAATACCCAAGCCCTTATAAAAGGATACTTTATCTAACCTATTAATTGGATCTGATCCCATGATATGTGTTAAATTTTTATCTTTGTCTTCAATAATCTCATATTTTTTATCATATCTATCAGCTAGATAATATTTATCATCAAAATCAAGAACTGGTTGATACTTCATTATCATAAGTTCAGGCTTCAAGTAAACAACTTCTTCAACATTAACTTTGGAATTGTAATGCTCCATTAATTCTTTCAAATTACTATCATCCAACTCAATCGATAAAGTTAATAATTTACTGTATTGACTTAAGTAATCAATTGTTGCATGATTAGTAACATTTAAATAATAATCTCCAATACCCCTTAATCTATATAAAGATCCAAGCTCCGTATTTAAAACGTTCTTAATATCGTTAGTATCATCATTAACCCTAGATGTTCTAAAATAAATATTATCATTGTTCTTATACTTTAAATATAAAGATTTATCCGTAACATAAATACGATCTACCTTTTTTTCTAAAGCTACACTTAACTGTTCTTCATTTCTTACTAGTACAGCAATACTATTTTCATTAGATTTATTATAAATTATCTTTTCATCTTTATAATTAGTATTAATAACACGATCCTTATTAACATTTTCCCTAATTTCAATTAATTTATCTATACATTCTCTTCTTAACTCATTTAAATCTTTAATGTTAATAAATACATTGTTATCAACATCTAAATTTATATTTTTAATTTTAAAAGGAAAACCTCCAACTTTAGAAAGCTTATTAACTATTTCATCCTTATCCATAGGTGAAGTACGCGCGGCCTCAACATTAACTCCAAACAATTGAATAGAATTAATAGAATCACTTACAACTAGTTTGCATTTATCTCCAACATGAGCAACAAATTGCATTGTTATAGGTATTTTCTTAGTATCTATCTCTGTATATTTACTCTTAACTTTAACATCAACAGTAGTATTTAATGTTAAATGAGAATCAATATCAAATTTATTATCAAGTAATATAATACTACCCTTAGATGCTCCACTTATTAAATTTTCTCTTTCATCATAAATAAAGTTAGCAATCATACCTTTATTAATTTCATTAAAACGAATGCCATCCCCTTGATGAAGTTCACGAGATAGTTCTACATAAATATATTTTCTATTCCATTTAATAACTCTACCAAGACTAACACCCAAATGATTAGAAGTATCAGTATTTACAATGTCAGCATTATTCTCATTAAGAATAAAACCCTTAGTATATTTTCTATTAAATATTACTTTTAAATCATTAAGATATTCTTCATTAACCACCAAGTCTTCATGACTATAATATTTATCTAATAAATCACGATATAATCTAGTAACACATCCAACATATTCAGGACTCTTCATACGGCCTTCTATTTTCAATGAATAAATTGATGAGTCCAATATATCTTTAAAATAGTTAGCTGTATTTAAATCTTTTGTACTTATTAAATATCTATTTTCCGTTAAATATTTATCGTTTTTCATTAATCTATAAGGTAAACGACATACCTGAGCACATTCACCACGATTACCAGATCTACCAAATAGGACAGATGAAAATAAACACTCACCTGAATAAGAAATACATAAAGATCCGTGAATAAAAGCTTCTTTTTCTAAAGGTGTATCAATAGCATTTATTTCTTCTAAAGACATTTCACGAGCCATGACTACTCGTTTAACTCCAAGTTCTTCAAGAAATTTAATTTCATCCTTATTGCTATTATGTACTTGAGTAGAAGCATGTATTTCCAAATCAGGAAGGTACTTATGAGCTTCACATATTAAACCAATATCTTGAATAATAACTGCATCGACACCATTTTCATATAAAAAGCGCAAATAGTCTAATGCATCTTTAAACTCCGATTCATATATCAATGTATTGACCGTAACATTAACTTTAACACCATATAAATGAGCATATTTAATTGCTTCAATCATTTCCTCATCAGAAAAATTTTGGGCAAAAGCTCTAGCACCAAACCTTTTTCCACCAAGATAAACAGCATCAGCTCCAGCATGAACTGCAACACGTAAAGCATCCATACTACCAACAGGTATTAATAATTCTTTCATAATAACTCCAATCATATAAAAAAGGCATTAATATGCCTAATTAAATTTAACTAAGAAATGGGCACCTCGGTAACCACCTATAACAATTGCTCTTCCAACTTTTCCAGGTAAACTAGCCCATGAAGCAAGAGTTGAATGATATCTTAAATATTTAAATAACTTAGGATTATCATTCTTTATTGTATCCCACATATCCTTATATTGTTTTTCACCATCGTCAGTTTCAGATAATCGAGAAAATACAACACCTAAAGCAACTAATAAAGAACATTCTCTTCTCATTATCTTATATAGTTTCTTATCCGTTTTTTTAACTTCATCTAAATCATATGCCTTGCATACTAACTCGGCAATTAATACTTGTTGAGCACTTCTTTTAATTAGCTGAGGCTCTTGAACTGATTGATCATCTCTACCTATAAAATATTTATAAAAATCCATATCCATATAATATATAGTTTTAGTATTTATCAAAGGTAAATAGATAAATAAATTATCTTCATAGAAAGTATGCTTAGGAAGCGCAATATGTGAAGCATCCAAAACAGTTTTCTTATACATCATACTATGTAATGATAAAAATTGCGTAACACGGAAGTGTTTAGTATCTTTCCAAGTAACTTCCTTATCTTGAGGAAATACATTAGAAAAATTAATTGTTGAATCTAATGATGCATCAGGATGTGTATATCGATAATTCATAATAATAACATCTGCATCAATTTTCTTAATTTTCTTTAATAAAGTCTTATAAGATTTTAAATCTGCCCAGTCATCAGAATCAATTACTTTAAAATAACGTCCTTTTGCAATCTTTAAGCCTTGATTAATACCCTCACCATGTCCCCCATTTTTTTGATGATGAACTTTTACAATATTAGGATATTTTTTAGCATATTCGTCGGCTATTCTAGGTGTATCATCAACTGATCCATCATCTATAATAATAATTTCTACGTCGTCTCCACCAATTAAAAGTGAATCAATACAATGTCTCATATAGTTTGCTGAATTATAGCAGGGAACAACGAAAGATATTTGCTTCATAAAATTAACACTCTTTTCTTACCAGGATAAGTATACCATTTAATGAACCATTTTTCTATATTATGATTTTTATAAATAATAATCTGTGTTATAATTCACTTAATAAAGGAATGTTTATATGAAAAGTTATACAAAAAATCAATTAATGAGATTACATATAGCCTTAATGTTAAATTCAGATAAAAGAAATATCTATCTAAAAAAGCATAATGTATTCTATAGCATGGGTAATAACGTTTTCTTTCAACCAAGAATTATTCCATCAGATCCCAAGTTAATTAAATTTCATGATAATATCGTAGTTACTTCTAATGTAACATTTGTTACTCATGATATTTTTAATCAAGGTTTAAATAATTTAAATCAAGGACATTTTGCCTATGAACAAAAACCAATTGAAATCATGGATAATGTTTTCATAGGTTGTAACTCTACTATCCTTGGAAATATTAGAATTGGTCCAAATGCTGTTATTGCTGCAGGATCCGTTGTCACCAAAGATGTTGAAGAAGGAACAGTTGTAGCCGGTAACCCTGCTAGAGTTATTGAAACATTTAACGACTTTGTAGAACATCGAAAGAACCAAGAAGAATGTTTTGACTTAAATACTATATGGAATAAATTTTATGAAGAAAAAAACAAGGATTAATCCTTGTTTTATTATTGAATTATAGTGCCTGGTGTATTAATTGTAGAACCAATATAACCATTTACAATACCTAAAGTAAATGTTGTATCTTGATTGCCATTATTAACAAAATCAATATTATAAGTTAATACATCCCTAGCATCTATAGAATCATTAATAGGTTCACGAGAAGCTACCAACGTATTATTACCATCAGTTGTATAATATAATCTAAATGCACTAGCAAAATCATTATTACTAATAACATTAATTGTTATTATCTTATTAGTTTTAGCAGGAACCGTAATTACATTACTTGTTAAATCATCGCTTTGAATTTTATTATCGATTTCACTTAATTGAACATATTGATTACCATTCATGGAATCATCAATATAATAACTAAATGAAATTGAAACTAATCCAGTAACGACTACAAGCATAACAACAATACTAAAATAGACATTTCTTGGTCTCTTCATAAAATCCTTAAATGAATCCATAAACTACACTTCCATCTCTACATAAAGTATAACATGAATTGTAAAAATAAAATAGATATCATATAATTGATTTATTATATTCTAATGATATAATTAGTTAGGTGATTTTTTAATGAATATTATATGGAAATATATCCTATTATTCTTTATATACTCATGCGCTGGCTGGTGCTCAGAAGTAATATTAAGTTTAATACAACATCATAAATTTATTAATCGAGGTTTTTTAATAGGTCCTCTTTGTCCAATATATGGATTTGGAGGTGTTCTTATAACAATAGCCTTCAGCTTTATTTCAACAAAAGTAACGTCAATCGATATGGGAATTAATTATATAAACATTATTAAAATATTTTTTATATCAATGATAATCTGCTCAGTTCTTGAGTATTTTACAAGTTGGTTAATGGAAAAATTATTCAATAACCGTTGGTGGGATTATTCAAAAATGAAATATAACTTAAATGGACGTATTTGTTTAATGTGTTCTTTAGGATTTGGGTTTGGAGCAGTTCTTGCAGTATGTTTTGCTAATCCACTTCTAAAAACAGGCATGAACAACATGAATATTGAAGTTATCAAATATATAGATGTTTTTTTACTAACAATATTCTTAGTAGATTGTATAATTTCATTTAATGTAGTATCTAGGTTAAAAAATATTTCAAACTCCGTTCGTTCAGATTCAACTGATGTTATATCAAGAAAAGTACGCGATATTGTATTTAACGATAAACCTATTTTATATAAGAGATTAGTTTCTTCATTCCCTACAATGAAAATTAAAAATAAATTATCTATCTTAACAGAGAATATTGAAAGACAAAAAGCCAAACTTGAAAAGACTTCACTTGAATTAAAAGATAAAAGAGCTAAACTAGAAAGATCTATTAGACAATTAACAAAAGAGAAAAATAAAATGAGATTTAACTCATTTATAAATATTTTTAAAAAATAAAAGTACTTCAATTGAAGTACTTTTTTTAACAACCATCTTTAGTACAAACATTAGACGATGTAGTCGTCGTACTTGTTGTAGTAGTCGTGGTAGTTTCAAAATAACCTGAATATAAACTTTCAAATTGTTTTTTAGTATCATTAATCATCTCAGTTGTTAAATCCATAAATCCATCAGTTTGTAAACTTGAAATACCTGTAGCAAGTATCTTAGGTTCACCATTTTTAATAAGTATTATGTTAGGAGCAAATATTCTCTTTTCATTAATAGGAACATCCACACTAACAGTATGCTTCTTTACGACTGTATCGTATGATAAAGAACCATAATTATCTAAAACACTATTTAATTTATTTAATAAATCATAATAACCATCAGTACCCTCAGTAGTTCTAACAGCCTCATGATTATCATTTAATGTGTAAATATCTCTAATGTTTTCAATATCAACATAATAAATAGTGTATATATTTTTTTCTTGAGCTGAATTAATTAATGTTTCAATTATAGATCTACTCCATGCATCTTTAGCATAACCAAAGTAAACAATAAAAGTTTCATCTTTATCAATCATATTAACTATAGTTGAAGCAGTAGCATAAACTATAGGATTGTTTTCACTTATTGATAAACTTCTATATGTATTATTAGATTCATCTGTTTTACCATTTAAATCTTCGTATTCCTTCTTAAATTTCATAGCATCTGTTGTCTCTAATTGAGTTTCTGAAATATCACTAGCTGTATATAATTCAGCAAATATATAAGCAATAACAAAACCAAGACAAACAAATATTGCAATAACAAAGGCAATTGCTATTTTTCTATTCTTAGTCATATAAGCCTCATTTCTTAAAATAGTATAACAAATAACAAACAAAAAATAAACTTATTTAATTGAGTAATAGACTAATATATAGTATAATTTTCTAGTAGAATAAGGTGTGTAAATGAAAAAATTCATAAAAAAATTTAACAATACAAAATTAAGTACAAGATTGGTTTATTTAATTGTACTTGCAATGTTTATTGGTAGTTATATATATTTATTGGTTTCGGCCCTAAGATTAACAGGTATTGAAACTAAACTAAGAATCGTAGTTCTAGTAATTCTAGGTATATTAGTATTTGCTTATGCCTTTGGTGCTCTTTTGTTACTATTAACGAAAAAGAAGAAAACTATATATATCATATCATTTTTTGTAATGCTAATATCCGCTTGCTGTATCATAGGTGGAATTGCTATTAATAAAGTATTAGATTCATTATCAAGTATGACTGAAAGTACTATATTATATACAACGGATTTAATAACTCTAAATAGCACTGAATATAAAGAAACATCAGACTTCACTGTTGGTATCATTGATAATGAAACTGATGTTGAAGGTAATATTTTACCTTATGAATTGATAAATAAAGAAAGTTTACCATATACAATAAAAACCTATAGTACTTACTTTGAAATGCTAGAAGACCTTTATGACGGAAAATTAAATGGAATGTTTGTTACATCAAACTATTCAATTATATATTCAACATATGATGCTTACACAAATATTGCAACAGATGTAAAAGTAGTAAAAACATACTCAAAAAAAATGGCAAATCAAGATTATATAGAATCTACTGCCAGTGTAAAAGATCCATTTACTATCCTAGTAATGGGAGTTGACTCAACAAGTTCAACATTAAATGTCAATGCTGCTTTTAATGGAGATACACTAATGTTGATATCATTTAATCCACATACACTTGCAGCAACGATATTCTCAATACCAAGAGATACCTATGTTCCAATTGCATGCTTAAATGGTCAATCATCAAAAATAAATTCATCGGCAGCCTATGGAACTCAATGTGTAATTAATACAGTACAAAATTTAACTGGAGTAACAATTGATTACTATGTAAAGATGGATTTCCAAGGTGTAGTAGATCTAGTAAACTCCGTTGGTGGTATTGATATAACAGTTCCAGATAATATCGATTTCTGTGAATCAAATCAATATAGATCAACACTAGCACAAGATCTAATATGTATTAAATCAGGCTATCAACATATGGATGGAGAACAAGCATTAGCATTTGCAAGACATAGACATTCATATGCAACTGGAGACTTCCAAAGAATCCAAAATCAACAATTAATTGTAGAATCAATTGCTGGTAAAATAAAAGATGTAAGTTCCGTTAATGACTTCTATTCAATCCTAGATGCTATATCAGCTAACATGGATACAAATATGTCTACAAGTAATATGTTAAGTTTATATGGTGTTGCTAAAAATGCCTTAACCGCAACCAATGCAAATCAATTTAATATTACAAAGACATATCTAACTGGTTACGATTTAACAATGTATGTAAAAAACTTAAGAGGAAATGTTTATACATTCCAATACTATGAACAAAGTTTAGCTGAAATAGTTAAAGCTATGAATATCACTCTAGAAAAAGAAAAGCCAACAATGATTACAACATTCAATTTCTCTACTAACGATACATATGAACAAACTGTAGTCGGTAAAAACTATTATACAGTTCAAAGAAATGAGACAACGCCTAACTTCACTGGACAATCATTAGAATATGTACAATCATGGGCATCTGCTAGAAACATTAAAGTATATTACAACTATGTTAATGAAGGAGATGCAGGCTATGATGATTCCTTAAGTGAAGGAACAGTAGTATCGCAAAATATAATTAAAGGTACATTGGTATCATCAATAACTAATATAACAGTTAATGTAATACATAAACATACTGAAACAACAACTACAACTAGTACAACAACAAATATTACTAGTTCTACATCAAAAGAGAATACATCTATACCTACACCTACAACGACAACGACAACGACAACGACAACAACTCCTGCATCCCCAACTAATACTGCTGGGTAAGACACAAATTCAAATAATTAGCAAAAAGAAAACAGTTTAGAAAAACTAAACTGCTTTTTTATTGTAATATAACTTCTTTTTCTAATCGATATTCTGCTTCTTCATACCATATAACTATATTATTAGAACTTACACTTCTTAAATATAAAGATCCTTCAATATTATCTCCTTTAGGATCAATTATAATCTCTCCTGTTTGTTGATTAAGACTAAAGCTCTTATCATCAACAATAACCTTATCTCCTATTTTGAAAGTCAACGTTTTGCCATCAGTATAGAATTTCATATTACTTGTTTCATTAACCCAATTAATATTTTGGATATCTTTAATCTTAAAATAGATATTAGCCTCTTCTAAATTATTTCTATAATTAACCATATATATAACCGCCAACAATATGCAGGCGCATATTATACCTAATATAATATTAAGTTTAGTATTTTCATTTATCATACGTTTTACTCCTAACTATAAATTGGATAGGTATAATCAGATATTCCCCACCTATTATTATCATATTTAATTGATATTTCAACAAATTTATAAACTGGCGATGAATAACCTGACTCTTTATAATCAGACATGTAGTATTGGACATCAGCCGTGATTGAACTTCCTGGTCCATTAACAATGGTAACATCTCCAAATATAGGATGACCACCTGTAATATTATTTTCTAAACGATAATATTTTCCATTATCCAATATAATAACAGGAATATCATTATATTTATAATCTAAAACATAGGAAGTACGATAAGAAACATACATCTTATTTATTAAAGAATCCATATTATATAATAAAGCATATTTATGACCATCCTTATTAATAACCTCTCCCTCTTCAGTCTTAGAATATCTTAATACTAGATCTGTATTAAATAACGAATAATCTGAAGTATCATATAATTGATTAGCTATATTTACTAAGCCTACAGCAATTTTCTTTTTTTCTTCTGTATTAGGGTTTTGATTGGTATAATAATCTTCACTTAATAAAGAATTAACATCTACCTTATAATAAGGACTACTAGTAGGTACCGCAGTAGTTGTCTTAGTTGTTGTAGTATAAGCTGCTGTAGTTGTTTCCTTGGTTGTTTCTCTTCCATTAGTTGTATTTAAAGTTGGTAACTGAGCCGTTTCTGTATGTATTGTTTTATATAATAAAACTATCATAAGTATTAAAACAATAACAAATATAGCCGTAAATCCAATCATAATCTTATTAGACTTATTTAACTTAAAATTAGCTTCATCCATATTACTCACCTACTAACATTTTAACAATGGTTTTAATAAACATCAACGATTTACAAATGATTTACGAAGATATAACACATATTAAACACTTGATTAAAAAATATTTTATAATATTTATAGGTGATTATGAGATGAAAGAAGAATTGACTTACATATCAAAAGACAATAAAACAACCATTCATGGTTATATATATAAACCATTATCAGAGCCAAAAGGAATAATTCATTTTATACACGGAATAAATGAAACAATGGAAAGCGATATGGATTTTGTTAATACATTTAACAATTTAGGATATATCATATGTGGAATAGATTTACTAGGTAATGGTAAATCCATATTAGATGAAAAACATATCAATTACTTTGTAGATGATAAAAAAGAAATAGTTAATACATTAATTGAAGACATGAATCAATTTAAAGAATTAATGATTGGTAAATATCCAAATCTAAATTATTATGTATTAGGTTTATCATTAGGATCATTAATCGCAAGATTATTAATAAGCAAATATCCTAAAAATGTAACAGGCTTAATTGTAATTGGAAGCCCATATATGAATAATCTATCCATCAATTTTGATATGATAGTTATAGATTATTTAGCACTTAGTAAAGATTGGTATGACCGTAATGTATTCTTAAATAAAACAATGTCTAGAAAATTTAGTAAATACTTTGAAGAACATGATCAATATGCCTGGGTAACAAGCAATATTAAAGCTCGTGAGAAGATGAAACAAGTAAATACATATAAATATACTAATAATGGCTTATATGGCATCCTAGCCTTATTAAAAGAGGCAAACAAAGCAAAATCATATGAAAACTTTCCTAAAGATTTACCAATTATGCTTATGACCGGAAAAGATGATGCTGTAACAATGTTTAGTGATTATACATTTAAACAAGAAAATAAATACAAAAAACATAAATGCACTAATACAAGAGTTAAAATATACAATGGATTAAGACATAATTTACTACAAGAAAATAATGAAGATTTAATTATCCATGATATTCATGAATTTATAGAAAAAAATAAGAATCAATAAATAATTGATTCTTTTATTTATAAAAAAATGTAGATATTTCTATCTACATCTTAATTACTTATTCTTTTTCTTATTTGAAGTACTTTTCTTAGAACTAGATTTCTTACTAGATTTACTCTTAGTTGATGTCTTCTTAGTAGCAGTCTTAGTCTTATTATCTTTATGTGGTTCTTCAGTTTTTTCTTCTTTAACTTTTTCTTCAACTTTAGTTTCATTATTTTTAACTTCAGCTTTTGTTTCTTCGTCTTTACTATCTTCTTCAGCTTCATCATAAGAACTTCTTCTACTAAATACAATAGCTATAACTATAACAAGAGCAATTCCTAAAATAATATAACCTACAACATCTTTTTTAGCAGATTCATTGTCTTCAGTTGCAGTAGAATCACTAGTCCCAGCAGTTAAATTACCTGAACCAATTCCAGCAACAACATCAACATAACTATCATTATTATATGCAGTCTTAATAGCATCCTCGATTTGAGAATCCATATCTTCAGAATAACCTGAGAAATACTTATCTCCAATAACAAAGAATGGAACACCAGATACATCATAATTAAAATACTTACCAACAGAAGTCATAAGTGCACTATTAGTCTCATCATACCATACTTCATAATCAACTATATTAAACATATAATTGTAATCTGTATTTGTCTTTAATGAATCAGTGAAAGTATGTAGAGCTGCACAATGAGGGCAACCATCTCCATAGAATATATAAACATTAACTTTATTAGTTCCAGCACTTGCAGTAGTTGTTTTTGCCTTTGTTGTTGTCGTTGTTGTTGTTGTCTTTGCTGTAGTAGTAGTCGTTGTTGTCTTTGCATTAGCAAATGAAACAGGTACTATAACTAATAATAATACTAATAATGATTTTAAAAACTTTTTCATTACCATTTCCTCCTTCTAACATTAGTTTAATTATAACATAATTTATAAATGTTGTATTATTTTTTTACCTAAATAGGCCATATTTTATAATAAATAAAAAAAGATATGATAAACATATCTTATAAAACAGTTGATACACCAATACCAATTGGTAAACCTGTAACAAACCATAATAATAATAGTACAAACCACATAAAGAATAAAGCAGCTGAATATGGAAGACAATATGACAAACATTTCATCATTCCCGTACCATCTTTATCATACTTTTCAATGTAGGCATTATAAATAACAAAGTAAGCCATTGCTGGAGTTAAAATATAACTAGCACTACCACCAACAGTAAATATCAACTGAGCAAACTCTGGTGATAAACCAGCAGACATCATAGTCGGAACTAAAGACCCGCTTAAGATATTCCATCTACTAACCATTGAAGGTAACATAAATGTTGTAAGTAATCCCACAAATAATACTAATATTATTAAAGGTATACCCGTAAATTGAGAATTAGCAACTAGATTAGCCATTAAGCCAGTAAATAAATCACCAATATTTGTATATTTTAATAAAGATACTAATATAGATGCAAATAATATTAAAATAATAACTTTACCAATTTCATCTAATGAATGTGATAAGAAATTACATATATCACGATGATTACTAATAGTTCTAGCACCTAATCCATATAATAAACCAACAAGTATAAACAAAATAGTAATGATAAATACAAATCCACTATTGAAAAAAGATTGAGAACCAAATAACATTTCAATATATCTTGCTTGAGAATAATCAAGTAAATTACCACCTAAAGGCATATGAGGAATTATATTCCATATAAATATTATTCCATATAAAATGGCTCCACCTAAAGCAAATAATAAGCCTCTTAACTCTCTTCTAGTTAAAGATTCCTTATCTTCAATAATTTCTTCACTTTGTTCTTCATATTTACCTAATCTAGGAGCAGTAACTTTTTCGGTAATATATGTAATAATTACTGATCCAACAATAACAGCTAATAATTCAATAATAAGAAATGGATGCTCGCTTACAACATATGTTGAAGAAATAATATTAGCAGACTTTTGAGTAATATCAAGTAATGAAGAATCTAAACTGCTTAATACAAAATGTAATCCGTAGCCTAAACCAACTGAAGCAAAAGCATTAATAATACCAACAATAGGATTTCTTCTACCATACTTAAATAATAAAGCTGTTAAAGGTATAAATACTACGTAAGCAATATCACCTGTAACTGAACAAAATATACATATTAACGTAATTATATATGTAACAACCGTCTTAGGCAATTTCTTTGTTAATACAAAAAAGAAACTATCTAAGAAACCACTTTCGTCCATTATACCTATACCAATTAATATAATTAATAACATACTAAGTGGAGCAAAACTAACAAAGTTAGATACTGTTGAAGAAAATATATATTTTAAACCACTTAAATTAAAAAGTGATTCTACAGTAACTAAAGTTGACTCATAAGCACCAGTTTTAGCATTTATACTATTATAAGTAACAGATGCATCAAATAAATCTAAAATACCACTTAATACAATAACAACAGCAATTAAAATGATAAAAGACATCATTGGATGCAAAACTATACGTTCTCTAGTTCTTCTTCCT
The DNA here is from genome assembly GCA_937863745.1 of uncultured bacterium. Taxonomy (GTDB): domain Bacteria; phylum Bacillota_I; class Bacilli_A; order RF39; family UBA660; genus UBA6985. The sequence continues at coordinate 20,726 of CALMHN010000085.1, forward strand.
ATATTCATCAATAACTCCTTTGAGTTTTTTCTTAAACTCTAATCGATCCATCATTATTTCATGTCCACAATTAAAACACTTAATTTTAACATCTACACCTACTCTAGTTATAACCCATTCGTTACAACCACAAGCATGAGGCTTCTTCATAATAACATGATCTCCTAAATTAAATTCTTTATTTTCCATTATGTACCTCAATTTGATTATAAGGGATAGTAATCTTTTCCTTGTCAAAAGTTATTTTAACAAGTTTATTAATAGTCCTATTTAATGCATATTGATCATCACCCTTGCAATGGGCACATATATAATAATCAACAGAAGAATCACTCAATTTATTTATTCCTAAATATTCTGTAGGCTTAATAACAAGCTTATCTTTATCAATTTCTTTACATAAATCCATGATAACTTTTTCAACTTTTTCATTTGGTTCTTCATATGCAACTGATATAGTAACATATAAATTAGAAGATTTAATACTTAAATTCTTAATACTAGTTATTTCTCTATTTGCAATAACTAAAACAGTACCATTAAATCCCTTAATTTTAGTCCTTTTCAAACCAAATTCTATTACATATCCGGTAAAGTCATTAATTTCAACTAAGTCACCTACTACAAAATAATCATCCATGATAATATTACATCCAGCAATAATATCTTTTAAAGCATCTTGTAAAGCAAGACCAGCAACAACACCAGCAACACCTAAACTAGTAATAATACCAGATACATTAACTCCCCAAGCTGCAAGTATAACTATAACAGCAAGTATAATAATTAAATATCTAATAATATTAGCAAATAAATTAACAATTGTATTTCTTCTCTTAGCCGCAATTGAAGATGCATTACTGCCCTTAATAACTCTAGTAACACCAGCTGTTAAAATTTTTATAACAATAATTGATACAACGATTGTTATACCAGTCGTAATAACTTCTTTAGATAATAAAAACTCTATTAATTTTTCTAAAAAAGACATCCTAATCACCTACTTCAATATTTAATAAATCCATTATTCTATCCAAATCCTTTTCAGAATCAAAATGAATAACTATCTTATTAGAACCAACTTGTACCTTAGTACCAACTAATTCTCTAATAGCATCTTCATATAGTTTATTTTTTACAGAAGTCACTTGTTTAACTTTCTTAATAGGTTTTTTCTTCGGTACTTCTTCACCTGAAACAATACCTTCAAGTTCCCTAACAGAAAGTTTACCATTTTCTATTTTTGTAGCAAGTTCTCTTATTTGAACATCGTCTGATAGTTTACTTAAAGCACGAGCATGAGACATGCTAATAGAATGCGACATAACACTATTTTGAACATCTACAGGTAGATTTAATAAGCCTAATAAGTTAGTAATATAACTTCTAGATTTTTTAAACTTCTTAGCTACTTCATCTTGAGTTAAAGCCATTCTATCCATAAATTTTCTATAAGCTTGAGCTTCTTCAATAGGTGATAAATTTTCTCTTTGAATATTCTCTAAAAGGGCAATCTCCATCATTTCTTCATCATTAAAATCTTTAATGATAGCAGGTATTCTATCTAATCCAGCAATACGTGATGCCTTAGTTCTTCTTTCACCAGCAACTAATTCATATCCCTTAATACTCTTCTTAACAATGATTGGTTCAAATACTCCATGATCTTTAATAGAATCCGCTAGTTCTTGTAAACTATCCTCATCAAAATGAACTCTTGGTTGATATGGATTACTCCTAATTTGATCAAGAGGTATCATTTCCACCTCATTCTTAGGTGTTGAATCTACGATTGTTTTCTCAAAAGAATTAAAATCTAATTGTTCAGAAGAAAATAATTGTTCCAATCCCTTTCCTAATGCTTTTCTTGTATTATTTTGTGCCATCTCTTTCAATAACCTCCTTCGCCAAATTATTGTAAGCTTCAGTAGCTCTATTAGCAGGGTCATATTCATTAATTGGTTCACCATGACTTGGAGCTTCAACCAATCTAATTAATCTAGGTATAATTGTATTAAATGTTTTATCGCCAAAGTATTTTCTAATATCTTCTACTACTTGTAATCCCAAATTAGTTCTAGGATCTAACATAGTAAGTAAAACACCTTCTATTTCCAAATTAGGATTTAATCTTGTTCTTGTAATAATAATTGTATTCAATAATTGAGCAATACCTTCAAGAGCAAAGAACTCACATTGAACAGGAATAATAACTGCATCTGATCCTACTAAAGCATTAGTAGTTAATAAGCCTAAACTTGGAGGACAATCAATAATTATGTAATCATATTTATTACGAACTGTCTCAATACATAATTTTAATTGTTCATTCATTCTATATTCAGGATTTTCTTGAGCCTTCTCAACAAGTTCAATATCTACACCAGCTAAATTAATAGTGGCTGGAACTATTGATAAATTAGAAAACTTTGTTTTAATAATACCATCTTTAAATGGTATTTCATTAGTTAAGCATTCATAAATGCTTTTACCATTTATATCACCTTTATTAATACCTAATCCTGTTGATGCATTACCCTGAGGATCTAAGTCAATTAATAAAGTCTTTTTACCTAATTTACCCAAGGCAGCAGACAAATTTATACTAGTTGTTGTTTTACCGACTCCACCCTTTTGATTAACCAACGAAATAACTTTTGCCATATAAACTCTCCTACCTTTTCAAATTCTTTTGTACATATTAAATTATAACATATATGAGAGTTAAAAATAAACGAAAAAAAGAGCACATCGCACTCTTTTATAAGTTAATTACAAATACCGTCAACATCTTCTGTATAGTTAACATTAGAAGGATTTGTTAAATTTACGCCACGAATCTTTACACTTGAACCATCACATGCATAATAATATAGAAGAGAATCACTTTCATTTATACTAGGATAATTACCATCAATCAATTCATCGTTTACTTTATAAGTAGTTGTAACATTTTCTACATTAGATATGAATTCACCATTCCTATTATATATTTTCATCATCCCAGATGAACCATTCTTATCTAATGTAAGAATAATATTATTATCATTCACGATAATATAATAATAATCACTCATATTTAAATAATTAGAAGTATTATTGTCATAAGTATATAAAACGATTGAAGCCGTACCTACATCCATTAAACCAGAACCACTTACACAAGTAGAACTAGCTTCATCATAAGAAGTACAATTAAAATCAAAACGAGCACCACTAAAATACTTTGTTACTTTATAATCACCATCAAATGAATAACCACCAATTATCGTACTTAATGGAGCAGAAAAATTTGTAACAACTAAATGAGTAGTCTGAGCATCTTCTTCATTAATAGTGGTAGTAATACTCTCACTTGTAGTACTTAATACACTTGTTGTAGTACTTTCAGTTATAGAAGTAACCTTAGCAGTTTTATTAGAACCTAATAATTTTAATATCAAAATCATTCCAATAACACCAATTATCATAATTATAATAGCAACTATATAAGTCATTTTTATCTTATTATTTTTCATGCTCTCACCTATTATGATTATATCATAATTGATAATAAAAAAATCCTACTTTTCAGTAGAATTTTCTATTAATGATTCAAGTTCTTCTTTATCCATTTTGCTATATCCCTTTATTCCAAGTTCTTTAGCTTTATCTCTTAGATCCTTTAAAGATTCATCTTCATCAACAATCTTACCTGTCTCAACTAATTGATCAATCTCTTCTTTAGTTAAAGTTTCTCTTTCAATTAAAGCATCAGCAATTAAATGAACCAATTTCTCGTTTTCTTTTAATATCTTAGAAGTTTCTTTATAACATTCATTAATTATCTTTTGTTCCTCTTTATCTATTTCAAGTGCAATAGCATCAGAGAAATCTCTATTCTTATTATAATCTCTTCCTAAGAATACACCCTCACTTGGAGCTTCAAGTTCAATAGGTCCTAAATCAGACATACCATATCTTGTAACCATAGCACGAGCAATCTTAGTAGCCTTAGAGAAATCATCAGAAGCACCAGTTGTAATTTGTCCTAAGAATAATTGTTCAGAAACACGACCGCCTAATAAACCAGTTATTTGAGCAAGTAATTCATCTTTAGTAGTTACAGCCATCTTTTCCTCACGAGGAAGCATCATTGTATAACCACCGGCATTACCACGTGGAATAATTGTTATCTTATGAACATCTTCAGCATCTTTTAATTTAATACCAACAACAGCATGTCCAGCTTCATGAATAGCAACTAATTCTTTCTCATGATCAGAATATTTTCTTGAAGTCTTAGCAGGTCCAAGCATAACTCTATCTGTAGCTTCATCTATTTCACTCATACCAATTGAATCTTTGTTACGTCTTACAGCAAGTAATGCAGATTCATTTAATAAATTTTCAAGATCAGCTCCAGAAAAACCTGGAGTTCTCTTAGATAAATTCTCAAGATTAACATTTGGAGCAAATGTCTTGCCCTTAGCATGTACCTTTAATATAGCATATCTAGCCTTTTGATCAGGTAAACTTACAGTAACTTGTCTATCAAAACGACCAGGTCTTAATAATGCAGGATCCAAAACATCAGGTCTATTAGTCGCAGCAATTACAATAATACCTTCATTAGCACCAAAGCCGTCCATCTCAGTAAGTAATTGGTTCAAAGTTTGTTCACGTTCATCGTGACCACCACCTAAACCAGTACCTCTTTGTCTACCAACAGCATCAATTTCATCAATAAATATTAAACATGGAGCCGTATGCTTAGCTTGTTTGAACATATCTCTTACACGAGCAGCACCAACACCAACGAATAATTCAACAAAATCAGATCCACTTATATAATAAAATGGAACATTTGCTTCTCCAGCAACAGCCTTAGCAAGTAAAGTTTTACCAGTTCCTGGAGGACCTACAAGTAAAACACCTTTAGGTATTCTTGCTCCAAGTTTTTGGAACTTTTTAGGATTCTTTAAGAAATCTATTAATTCAGAAACCTCTTTTTTCTCTTCATCAAGTCCAGCAACATCACTAAATTTTACACTCTTCTTATCAGCAGCCAATTTAGCTCTACTACGTCCAAAGTCCATAGATGAACTATTAGTCTTATTCAATCTAGAGAATAAGACATATGCTGCAACACATATAATAAGTAAAGGTACTACATTTACAGCAATATAAACCCAACTGTTATTTTCAGGATTAGTATCTACTGACCAAGTAAATCCACTATTTTGATAATAAGCAGATAATTCTTCTTGAACATTTTCAGATAAAGGTGCATAGACCTTAAAATACTCATTGTTCTTATAACTAGATAATTTTCCTGTTATATAATAAACACCATCACCAGAATGCTCAGCAGTAGTAATTTCTGTAACATTACCTTCACTTAATTGAGTAAGTAATTCACTATAAGTTAAAGTATTAACAAATTTATTACCAAAACTAAACATAACCAATACAGCAACTACAACAGCTGCTAATACAAAGTAAGGTAATATTTGTTTTAAACTTATTTTATTCTTCATTATTTATATCTCCTTTTTCATACTTTAATATTATATCATAATCTCCATTGAATTGAACATCTAAATTGCTCTTCTTAATTCCTGGAACCCATAAAATAATACCATTGCCATCTAAAACCAATGGCATTATTTCTCTATCGCTCATTTTGACCTTAGAATCAATGAAAATATCATTAATTTTTTTCGAGCCAATCATGTTTTTAACGACCATTTTATCACCATCACGACGTGTTCTTACAATTAATGGTAATTTAACCTGAGTACTATTAAGTCTTAACACATTATTACTTGTATCATCAGAATCATCTACGAATTTAATAGAGCCCATTGGCGTGGAAACCTTATCATTAAGTTGCAAAGAATAGCCATTACCAAGAATTCTACCCTTAACAAATTCCAGTTTATTATAATTTTTAATAACTTCTATGTTATCAGGTAATTTCAATATAGAATTAGCTTTATTACTAATAATCAATTTATTTATCTCATTTATATTATTATCACTTACTAAATATAAATTATCAGGATACCATTTACGTAATATTTCAAATAATATGTTTTTCTTAATTAAATCATCATATGCATAAAACATATCCAAGTCTAATATATTATCTTGATAAGCATCATCTAAACATTTATATACTATTTTATTAACATAATCATAATAATCCTTCAAAGTATTACTAAACTTCAAAAATTTTAGATGAACATTAGGATCTTCTTCTTTTAAAACAGGAAGAATATGATGTCTGTAACGATTTCTCGTATGTAAGTCATCATCATTACTATTATCATTAACATATTGAATATTATGACTATCATTATATTCAATTATATCTTTCTTAGTCATAGTTATTAAAGGTCTGATAATTTTATAATAACCTTTATCAGTAATAAAATTAAAACCTGAATATCCCTGTAACGTAGATCCTCTTACAATTCGCATAAGAATTGTTTCCATTAAGTCATCACCATGATGCGCTGTTACTAAATAATCTGCTTTATATTTTTTTACTAAACTTTCAAAAAATTCATAACGTTTAACTCTAGCTACAATTTCTGTATTTGAAGAAGGTAAATCATGCAAACTAATACCTTCAAATTTAATATTGTTTTTCTTACAATAATTTTCAACAAATTTATATTCATCAATAGATTCTTTTCTTAAATTATGATTAACATGAGCACAAATAATATTATAGCCATCAACAAACAAAGTATTTAATAAATACATACTATCAGGGCCACCTGAACAAGCCACAATAATTAAATCATCTTTAGTTACATTTGCTTCCTTTAATAAATTATCTACATTCATAAATACAAACCTTTCAATTACTGAGTAGTATAACTAAATTATATGAAAATAACAAGAAAAAACCTTAGAAACATATTTGCTTCCAAGGTTTGAAACATATAAACAGTAATTAACGTTTTGAGAATTGAGGTGCTCTACGAGCTTTTCTAAGACCATATTTTTTACGTTCCTTAGCTCTTGGATCACGTGTAACGAATCCATTAGCCTTTAGAATGTGTCTATATGAAGTCTCACTAGAAGCATCAGTACCAGCATTTTCATCATATGCTAGTAAAGCTCTAGTAATACCTTGTCTTATAGCTCCAGTTTGTCCTGAATAACCACCACCACGAACAACAATGTCAATATCAAATGATTTTTCATTGTTAGTTACAACTAATGGTTGCATTAAATCCATAACTAATACTTTAAATGGGAAGTATTCATTTACGTCTACACCATTAACGGTAATCTTACCAGTTCCTGGTATTAACTTAATTTGAGCAGATGAAGATTTTCTTCTTCCACATGCAGTAACAACTTTATTTGCCATACTATACCCTCCTATAATCCAATCTCAACTGGCTTTTGAGCCTTTTGTTCATAATCAGGACCAGCATAAACGAATAATTTCTTACTCATTTGTCTTCCTAATCTACCGTTAGGTAACATACCACCAACGGCTCTTTCGATCATTTCAACTGGATATTTCTCGATCATTTCACGAGCACTACGTACTCTTAATCCACCTGGGAATCCAGAATGGTTATAATAATTCTTGTCATCTAATTTTTTACCAGTAAGTCTAACCTTATTAGCATTAATAACGATAACATAATCACCACAATCCATATGTGGAGTAAAAGTAACTTTACCTTTACCTCTTAATAGTCCTGCAACTCTAGTAGCAAGTCTACCAAGTGTAATATCAGTAGCATCAATTACATACCAATTACGTTTAACTGTTTCACTATTTTCCATGAATGTACTTTTCATAATAATTAATCCTTCCAATCCATTCTATTATCCAAACTTCCCACATTCGAAAAATTTCCTGGATTTAAAATGTACCATTTAAAATTATAAGTGAAATGCTTGCATAAGTCAAACAAAATTTATACTTTTAATACATTATTATCAATATTCAACCTTCATAAGGTATAAACCATTAGCTGGAACAGTTATATAATTAACTGTTTTCTTTCTTTCATCAAGCATTTCTTTAATGCAACTTGGGTTCCCTTTGCCTTGACCAACATAAATCAAAGCACCAACCATATTTCTAACCATATAACGATAAAAGCTCTTACCCTTAAATCTTATTGTTAATGTATCATTCTTTTTTATAAATGAAATCTTATATATCATCGAATTAAAAGATTCTCTATCACCAGATACAAATGCTTCATATGAATGCATTCCAAGTAAATATCTACTAGCTTTATGCATTAATCTAATATTTAATTTTTTATTGTAATTATATAGTAACTTATCATGAATAGCATCATATTCTCCAAGATTAATAACATATTCATAAACCTTTTCTTTAACGTCAAATCGAGCATGAAAATTTTTATCAACAATCTTACAATAATTAATATGAATTGAAGAATCCAATAAACTATTCATAGCTTTCTTTAATCCTAATTCGCTTATATCAACATTTAAATCAAAATGGGCCTTTTGATCGTAAGCATGAACTCCACGATCAGTTCTACCAGCACCCTTTATAATAACTTTAGTCTTATTAATCTTAGTTAAAACATTTTCAAGTTCTCCCTGAATGGTTTTCTTTCCCGGTTGTCTTTCAAAACCATAATACTGAGATCCATCATAACTTATACTTACTAAAAACCTCATTAATTAACACTCCTATAAACATCTTTAAGTAATTCTTTACTATCTAAAGTATAACTTAACTTAGCACCTTTTCTATTAGCCATTTTAATAAACTTAATAATATTAGGTTCATCAACAATTTTCTTTCTCATAGAAAATAACTCATCAATTGTACCATAGTAAAGAACATCACCATTGTTAATAACTACTACATTATCAACAATCTTATCCATAAATACTAAATCATGCGATATAATCACTATTCTAATACCATCTTTATACATGTTTCTCATAATTTTAATAATCTTTTTTTGTTCTTTGTAAGATAAACCGACCTCAAAATTATCAAATATTATAAACTTTTTATTATTAATCAATAAATAAGCCAATAATACATATTTTAAATTAGTACTTGATAGTTCATAGATCTTTTTATTTAATAAATCATCATCTAATTCTAAGTAATTAAGTATCGCTGGTATTCTCTTATTAAGAGTTAAATGATATCCATTTAAAAATCTTCTTACAGACCATGTATCATCATATTCAACACCCGATATATTAACTGGTATATGCATCAAATCAACTAAATCACCATAGTAACCAATAATACCATCATTATAAGGAAATTTATCATCATTAGAATATACTACTTCCATATACTATCCACAAGCTTTCTATTATCAACATATACTTCATCAATCATATTATATAATATTAAATTTTGAGATAATTCTACAACAAATGGAAGATTAAGGCCCATATAAGGCAATATTGAATTACCATCAAAAACTGCACGATAATTGCCACTTAATACGCATTTACCTTCGTTCATAACTATTACATCATCACTAAATAATAGATCTTCTGTATTTGAAGTTACATTAATTAAATTAATATTTTCATCTCTAATAAATTTAATTAATAACTCTTTATCATCATTTGTAAGATAACTTAATAAATTATCTATTCCAAGTATTTTAGGATTAATAATCAAATAAGATAAAATCTTAACTAAAATTCTCTTGCTCAAGACTATATTATCTAACCTATCATGCATTAAATCAGTTATTTTAAAATATTTAGCAATGTTTTCTGCTTTATCAATAGCTTCATCCATCCTATAAGACAACTCCGTTAAATGATAAACCAATTCTTCAAAAACATACTCTGAATAATATAAATCATCATTTAATACCATACATATATTATTTTTTAAAAAAGTAATGTCATATTCATTAATACTTACATCATCAATAAATACATCATCATTATTAACTTTATTACACAATTTTTTTAATAAATATGTTTTCCCAGCATTACTTGGACCAATTACACATGTAATAATCCCATCTAATGCTAGCTTAACATCCATCTTCTTTATAGTTAAAGCATCCATTTTGTCCCCCATAATGATAAACTCTTTCTATTCTACCACATTATAAAACAAGAAAAAAGACCGAAAGTCATTCAGTCTTAATATCTTCTCCAGATTCCACACCATGATTTAATGCAAGTCCAATAACAAATATATATGATATAAAATACAA
>CALMHN010000086.1 GCA_937863745.1 uncultured bacterium
ATATCAACTTTTGATTTAATATTAGAATTAAGTGAATCATAGTATTTGATACTACGTGAAGCATAGGCATCAACTTTAGTATTACCTGATACTTCAAAAGGACCTTCATAGTTTTCCCAAGCACCATCATTAATACGATATAATTTATTGGTAGCTAGAGAATCATACATAATATTAACTTCGGTAGTTGATCCATATTCTACTGAATAACTATTAGGAACGATATCGACGTTTAGACTATTATCATTTGATAAATAAATATCTTTACCATTTTCTTTATAATGGATATAAATGTTATCTAAATATTCTGGTTTAATATAAATTGGTCCTACATAATAATGCCATACATAATTTGAATCAGTTCTTGTGACACTTTCATCTTTTAAACGATATGTATAATCGGTAGCAGTTCCAGGATAATCGAGATTAACTCTTAAGTTACCATTTATGGATTCATCATCTCCTGAAGGAACTATGACTGAAATATTTTTAGTAGTAATAGCTTCATTACCAGATGAATCCGCGATACTACAAGTTACCTTATGGTCACCTATTTCTAAACTTGATATATTAGTTATTTCTTTGTTATTTTCATCTGTACAAGTTAATTCATTTGCAAAAGAAATTGAATCGCCAGATGTAATAATACTTGGAATATTAGCCAAGGATATTGCTGGTATAGTTTGGGCTGTAGTTGTCGAAGTGGCTGATCCATTTGTGGAAGTTGTAGTTAGAGTTTTTGAATAGATAACATAGTTACCAACCGTATCTACTACTTTAACTTTTAAATCATAACTACTATTAGTATTCAGATTAGTAAATGTATAAGATTTTGTTCCTTCAACATATTCAGAGTTATTAATGGAATAATAATATGATTGAATATTACTTAAAGAGTCTTTAGCATCAACCTTTAATTCAATACTTTTATTAGTTACTAATGATTCAAGATTTGATACTGTTGGAGCATCTGAATCAATAGTTACCTTTAATCTATTAGATACATAGGAAATGTCTCCTGCAGATGATATACTCCTAAACCAAACATACCAAGTACCTGATGTGGATATTTGAACACTTTTAGTATATGTATTAGTCCATTCGCATGAATCATCAGACTTAGTTTTACTTATACAATATTGATAATATTCAACTGTTGATCTATTAAATGTAGCATCCGTATTAACATAGACAATATCACTTGTAACCCAAGAATCATTTACACGGGAAATTTCTGGATAACCACCAAGCAAAGGGCTTGATCCTCCATAGTTTAGTATGAAAAATATTATTATTAAACATATTATTCCAAGGCAAATAAAAGGAAATAGTTTAATATTTGAACGATAAATTAATAAAGTCTTGTTTGGGTCTATATATGTTCCTGGTTTTGGTGAAGTCTTAGCAACACATCCTTTATCAACAAATAAAGAAGGAACTTGTTTATCCTCAACTTTATATTTAATATGGGAGTCTTCTAACATGTCTCCTGCTATATCAACTTCATAGCCAATTACTTTAGGAATTAATATACTGTTTTCTTCAATTAATTTCTTCTTTTTGAACATATTAACCACCAAATCTCATCTTTATAGTATTATTTTTTATCTATTAAGTCAAATAATAAAAGACTTGTTTTGCGACAAGTCATTTTTTATGTAAATAGTTTTAAGATATCTTTAAATGTTATGATGACCATGAGCAACATGATTAAGATAAATCCTATGGTATTTAACCATCCCTCTATTTTTTGATTAGTTTTCTTTCTTGTTATTAATTCTATTATAACAAATAAGATATGTCCTCCATCAAACGCTGGGAATGGAAGCAAGTTAACAACAGCTAAGTTTATTGATAAATAAGCTGTTAAATATAGAATATTGGCTAAACCAAATTTAGCTACTTGGTCTACTACAGTATACATACCAACTGGTCCTGATAAAGCATCTAAGCTTATTTTTCCTGTAAATAAAGAACCAATTATTAATAACATACTTGAAACAATTGATTTTAATTTAGTACAAGCATATTTTAATGCATTATTAAATCCGTGATGTACTTCTGTTGGTGCTCCAAGTCCCACTAAAGAAGAAACCGTATAATCTGATGAACTTAAATTATAAGATGCAACAATATCTTCTTCTGTTCTTTCATCAGTGATTCGATAATCACCAGAACTCGTAACAACATATTTAGCTGGTGTTAATTGATATGAGGAAATAGAACCATCATCATGTCTTATAACATAAGTATAGATACCTGATTCGTTCTTCATAGCATTTACAACTGCAATTTTATCCCATGTAGAAACACCATAGCCATTAACTTGAACTATTTGGTCTCCTACTACTAAACCCGCATCAGATGCTGGTGAATCTTCAAGAACTGAACCTATATAACTATGAGAATCAGTTGATCCATAGGCGAATGAAATAGCAAATAATAAAATAAAAGCTGTAATTAAGTTCATGGTAACTCCGGCAATTAAGATTAATACTCTTTGCCATTTTGGTTTATTACACATAAATTCATTCTTAGGCATATCTTCATCGTCTTCATAGGATTCACCGGCTAATTGATTATAGCCACCTATTGGAAATGCTCTAATAGAATATAAAGTTTCATCATTTTTCCTCTTAAAACTTACTACAACTGGTCCCATACCTATAGCAAATTCATAAACGTGAACACCAAATTTCTTAGCCATGATAAAATGTCCTAATTCATGAACAAATATTAAGACACTTAATATTAATAGTAGAACTACAATATTCCAAATAATAGTATTGGGAAACATTGCTAAAACAACAATTATAAAAATAATGATAGCAATTAACTCAATAATATTAATTAATCCACTTTTTTCTGTTACTTTTTTTTCTTCTTTTTTATTTTCCATAAAACCTCCTATAAGATATTAACAATAATTGCAAATACAATTACAATAAATACTAAACTATCTACCCTATCTAATATTCCTCCATGACCAGGAATAATTTTTGAATAATCTTTAACATTATTTTCTCTTTTAATTAAACTAAAGAATAAATCACCAAATTGACCAATTATACTTAATAATATACTCATTATAACAAATAATATTATGTCATGGGGATGAAACATCAATATATAATAAAGAGAACCAATGGTAGCACCAAATAAAGTCCCAATTATACTTCCTTCAATGGTCTTTTTAGGACTTATTTTGGTTAATTTATGTTTACCAAATAGCATTCCTCCTAGATAGGCAAATACATCTGTCATACAGGCTATTATTACTAACCAAAGGAAAATATATTTATTATAAATGAATACCATGTTAAACATATTTCCAACTATACCAGATAGCATGGTAATAAACACTAAGTAAATTGCATCTGTAAAACGATAATCTTTTAAAAATATCGTTGGTAATAATTCAAGAATTAATACTATTCCAAGAGAACAATAACTTAAACCTAAAATAATTGATCCATTTAGACTAGAGTAACTTAATATAAGTGTTGATATTAAACCAACAATCTTCATATAATTATTGATTTTATAATCGTCTTTTACATCTAATAATTCTTTATAGGATAAAAGACTTAAGATTCCAATTAATACTAAAGCAACATATCCTCCAATGATAAACGAAGGAATACAAACTGCTAAAATGATAATTGCTCCAAGTATTCTTTTTTTCATATTCCCTCCTAATATCTTGAATAGAACCAAGTTCCACGGTTAGGAATACTAACAATAGTTCTTGAATCAATTAAATGTGCTTTAAATTCACTTGAACTTACATAGTCACGTCCATACCAACCTGTTGCAGCACCTAAATGTAAGTGAGCTCCAGTTGAACAAGTTTCCCAACTTGATGTGCCTGATCCTCCACCAACAGTACCAATGACAGTTTGATTTGTAACTCTTTGTCCAATTGATACATTTACAGATAACAAGTGATAATAGAATGATGTATATTTCTTACCATTAACTGTATGATAAATATAAACCATATTTCCACCACAGTAATAATGATAAACTATTTTACCCACTTGACCATTAGCTATTGCATAAACCGGTGTCCCTTCTGGATTACCTGCAATATCATTACCTGAATGGTATTCGGTCTTTCCAGTTATTGGGCTTGTACGATATGCATAATAAGATGTTATTACGCCTTTATTTAATGGTCTAATAAATTTCGTATCACCAAGTACTGATGCACATTGATCAAGGTCTTCATCTTCTTTACACCCCATTGATACATAAGACTTAATTAATGATTGAGTTGATTCAATTTCTTTACTTACAGAAAGTGTTACATCATTATAACTAGAAACATCATCATTTAAATCTTCTATTTCATCAGCTAAACTATCTATTTGACTATTTAATTGAGTTTCTTTTTGAGCTAAGTAAACTTTTAATGCATTATTTTGTGTTATTTTATCTTCATAATCGTTTATTTTATCATCAACATAACTCATTATTTCATCAATTACAGCATAACGATAGACTAAATCTTCATAAGATGTAGCTTCAAATATATATTCAAGATAAACATTGTCCCCTGATGCTATTTGGTATGCTTCCATCAAGTTCGTTAATTCATCTTTTCCTTCTTCTATCTCCGTAGTTAATTTTGCGGATTCGTTGGTAGCATCAATTACTTGTTGCTGTCCTTCAGCAATTTCAGTTTGTTTTTTTGAAATCGAAACATTATTACTATTTATTTCTGATTGAGCTTCCTTCTTCTTTTCTTGTGCTTGATTATATTTTGTTTGATAATCTGATAATTCTTGTCTTAATTCTCTTAAAGTTTTAGCATCTGTTGCAAAAACAAAAGAAGGTATGCTAATGAGAATAGCTACAACCAATAATAAATATTTTTTTATTATCTTTGTCTCCATCATATCTTTAAATACTTCCTTACAGCATTAAGAGAACCAAACATACCAACAATTCCACCAACTAATACAAGTACTATGCTAGTCTTATATACTATAGTAGCTGGTTCAACTAGAATTACTAATTGAGTAAATAGAGAACCTCCTACATAATCATAGAAGAATGTATAACCAAATATTGTTAATAAAACTGGTAATATAGCTCCTACAATACCTAGTAATAAACCCTCAATTAAAAATGGCATTTTAATAACAGTATTACTTGTTCCAACTAATCTCATGATATTAATTTCTTGTCTTCTAGAGAATATAGTTATCTTAATAGTATTAGCTATTAAGAAAGCAGTTACAACTATTAACAAAATAACAGCTACATAACAAGCATTACGAATAACATCAAACATTGATATTAATTTATTTACTAAAGATTCTCCATATTTTACGCTTGTAACATTCTCGAATCCTTTTATTTCTTCAGCTGTTTCACTTATTTTACTTACATCTTTTACCTTAATAACATATGTTGATTGTAATGGATTTTCATCTAATGTGTCTAATACACTTTTAATACTTTCATCATTACTTAATGACTCTTTTATTTCATCTTTTGTATTAAATTTTGATTTTTCAGTATCGACATTATCCATAGAATATATTTGATTGCCTAAAGAGGTTGTTTGTTCATCGGTTGCATCACGATTAACAAATACAACAATCGTTAATACGTCTTCAATATTAGCAGTAATATTATTAACATTAAAACTAAATAAAATAGCGATGGCAACAATTATTAAAGTTATTGCTGAACAAGAAATTGAAGCTAAACTTAATGAAAAATTACGAAAGAAACTTCTAAAAGCATCTTTAAAACTACGTCCAAATATTCTAATTATCTTCATGCTCTATATAACTTCCTTTCTCTTTATCTGATACGACTACTCCTCCATGAATGGTTACAACTCTCTTTTTCATTCTATCAACAATCTCACGATCATGAGTTGCCATGATTATCGTAGAGCCCATTTCTTCATTTATTTTTTCAAGAACATCCATGATTTCTCTACTCATCTTAGGATCCAAATCTCCTGTTGGCTCATCACATATTATTAGCTTTGGTTTGTTAACTATTGCACGTGCTATGCAGACTCTTTGTTGTTCTCCACCTGATAATTGATTAGGATAACTTCTTAATTTGTTTTTTAATCCTACTCTTTTTACAGCATCCAAGACTTTTTCTCTTATTTCTTTTGAATCCATACCATATGATTCAAGTGGATAAGCAATATTTTCATAAACAGTTAACTTAGGAAGCAATTTAAAGTCCTGGAATACCACGCCTACTTTTCTTCTTAATTTATATACATTACCATTTCTTAATTTGGATACATTTATTCCACCAACAAAAACAGTACCTTTATTAGGTTTTTCTTCTCGATATAATAATTTTA
The DNA here is from genome assembly GCA_937863745.1 of uncultured bacterium. Lineage (GTDB taxonomy): Bacteria > Bacillota_I > Bacilli_A > RF39 > UBA660 > UBA6985. The sequence goes on from CALMHN010000086.1 coordinate 6,344, forward strand.
TTAAAGTAGATTTACCAGATCCAGATTCTCCAATTATAAATACAAATTCATTTTTTTCTATTTCTAAATTAACATCAGCTAATGCTGATACTCCATTATTATATACTTTATAAACATTTTTTAATTCTATAAAAGCCATTTTCTTTATCACCTTACCTTATAATTATTGCATAAAAAGGAGCCTATAACAAGTCCCTTAGCCCTTATCATTCGTTAATACTTTAACGTCTGCACTACTGATTTCATCAAATCTCTTTGTTATTTTTTCAGTTGTTGTATGAATGTCTTTTACTTCAGTGGATACCGAATCAATACTTTTAGACAATTTGTCCCAACGATCTTTATATCTTGCAAACTCTAATCCTAGTCTATTTAATTCTTGATGTATTATTTTACTATATTTATCTCTTTCAATATTTTTAAGTATCATTGCAACAGTTGATAATGTCGACATTAATGTTGTTGGTCCACATATCCATACTCTTCTTGAATATGCATATTTTAGCAAATCAACATGATAAGCATTTAACTCAGCAAATAAGGCTTCAGCCGGAAGAAACATTATAGCTTGATCTGCTGTAACGTCCGGTATTATATATTTATCAGCTATATCATCAATATGCTTTTTAACATCTATATTAAATAGTTTTTCAGCATTATCTCTTTCAATTTTACTTAAACTTCTATCAGTCATTTTTTGATAGTTTTCTAAAGGAAACTTTGAGTCAATACAAATATTTTTAATAGGATCTGCTCCATAGACAATAACATCTGCAATTGATCCATTTGGTAAGTGATGTTGAATATCATAAATGTCTCTTCTTTCACCAAATACGGAAGTTAGAATATAATTTAAATTAACTTCACCAAAGGTTCCACGTGTCTTTTTATCCGTTAAGACACTTTGTAAAGATACAATATCTTTTGATAGGTCATCAATATTCTTTTGGGCTTCATCTATTTTGGTTAATCTTTCTAATACATTATTAAATGTTCTGTTACTTTTTTCTAATGATACATCTAATCTTTCTGTTACTTTATCATTAATTTCCATTAACTTAGTTTCCATTTTAACATTTAAATTATCAAAATCATTAATTAAAGATTTAGAAAAATCATATTTAAAATCATCAATGTTTTTAGTTATATCTGTTTTAAAATCACCCAAGTACTTTACCATTTCAGTATTATCTTGTTTAGGTGGTTTCTTAAACAAATTAGCAACTAATAAAATAATTACTATAATTAATAATAAAATAACTAATAAATCCATATATCTTATCTCCTATAGCAATAATTATAACATTTACTAGGCCTTTTATAAACGAAAATAAAAGGAATTAACACCTATTTGTTAACTCCTTCTATAATTTTTTCTGCATCAAGAACAAATTTGATAGTCTCATAATTAAGATTTAAATTACTTATATCGTGATATACCATTAGGGTCTTAATATTTTCAATTGTTTTTTCAATATTATCTGGATCTAAGTCCTCTTCAGTAACATTAATACAAGCCAATTTATATCTATCTGATATTACTCGGGATAAATAAGCGTTACCACCTATTTTAGTATTACTTATAATATTTAAATTATCAGTTAATAGATAATATCTTAAATCATACATCTTAGTTTCGATATCATCTATTGTAATATTTTCATCATCTTTTTTTAACAATTTTAAAAAGTATTCGTAATTATTAGATACAACTTTAAAGACATCATATATGCTTGAATTTATATCGATATATTTATAGATATCTTCTTTAATTAGTAAATCGTCAAGATCTTGATATAAGCTATAAAGAGTTTTTATAAGTTCTTTTTCCTGTCCTAAAACAATTTCTTTCTTGCTATCATTTAACTTTAATAAGCCTTTGCTTAATAATTTGCTATTGCAACTAAATAAGGTCTTTTCATTCTTTTTTATTTCTTTTAATTTATTATCATAAAGACCTTTGTAAGTTTCTTTATCTTTAAACAATTCAGTTATATCATCAATAATAAATTTAAACTTAAGATAGTTGCTATACTCTTGAATGTTTGCAAGTAAATCTTCTAAATTGTTATAACTAGCATTACAAGCGTTTGCATCACTTAATTCCAAATTATGCTTTAGTTTATCAATATTTGATTCTTTGAAATCATTTACATTTAAAGTCTTTTCCCTAAATAATCTTATATGATAAGCATAATCTGAAGTAATTAAATTATTTAATTCAGCCTGTTCATTGTAATATTTACTTAAAACTTGGTTGGATTCATCTTTAATATTCTTTAAATTACTAGTTAATTTCT
>CALMHN010000087.1 GCA_937863745.1 uncultured bacterium
ATTTCATTCTTGGAATGATGATAGGATCTTTATATGCTATTGTCATGGGACCAACAACCCTTACAGTACCAACCGATCCAATGTCTATTTCAACATTTAAAATATTACCATTTATCTTAGGCGCGGTAATTATTTATCTACTAGAATTATTAAAAAAATATATGATGAAAAATAAATAGGTATTTAAATGGGAAGTATAATTGACTATGCCAAGAAATATGGCGATTTAACATTTAAGGAAAAGGCTTTTGATGAAGTAGACTCTGTCATGTTTGTCATGCTTTCTTATATTAACTTTGATGGTATTTTAACTCATTCTTTAAAACATAAAGTAAGATTAGAAGATGCCATTGATTTATTCTTTGAAAAATATAATACAAAAGACTTAATAAAAGATGGTCTAGGTTTACAATCAGCCTATAAATTAGCTGGAGCAATATCTCATTTAAAAAGATATAAAGACATAAACTTATATAACTATGTATATAGTTGGAATTCAGAAAAACAATTCTCGGCACTTTTCCTTGATATTGATGAAACTAATGTTTATATATCAATTGAAGGAACAGATGACTATGTAAGTGGTTGGAAAGAGGACTTTGAATTATCTTATAAATTTCCTATACCATCCCAAATAGAATGTATAACTTATTTAAATAGTTCCATTAAACTATTTGACAATAAAAAATATATTATTGCTGGCCATTCTAAAGGTGGAAATCTCGCTTTAGTTGGAGCTATGTATCTTAATCCTTTATTAAAGAAAAAAATAACAAAAGTTATTTCTTACGATGGTCCAGGCTTAAGAGAATCTCAAATTAATTCAAGAAAATATAAAAATATTTTACCTAAATTTGAATTAGTAGTTCCTAATAATTCAGTGATTGGTTTATTATTAAGCAATACCACCAGTAGAACAGTTTATTTATCCAATAGACGTGGAATATATGCACATGATGCTTTGAGTTGGCAAGTAGATGATGACAAATTCATTCAAACTGAATTAAGTAGTTACAGCAAAGGCGTTGATAAAACCATAACATCATGGCTAAGTTTATATGACGATGAAAAAAGAAAACGTTTTGTCGTAGATTTATTTTCGATATTTGATCGTTGCAATATAGAATCTTTAGATAAAATAGACCCTAAAGATTTATTGACATTAGTAAGAGAAACTTCAAAGATTGAAAAAGAATCTCGCGATATGCTTATTGAATTATTAAAAATATTCATCTCTTATAACATAACAAGTAAAGTAGGAGAATAATAATAATTTATGTATTTAATCACTAATAAAATCGTGTTATAATTTCTATAGTATAGAAAGATATGGTTACAATATGGAATTAAATACAAGAAGAACTTTAATAAAAAAATTTATTCCTGAATATATTCCTGGAATGTTTGAATCATGGGGACAAGATGCCGAAGTAGGACGTTATTTACCCGGTTTTAAACGTGATTGGAATATGGATGAATTTACCCATTATCTATTAAATACTTATAAAGATGAATATAATGATCAAGGTGTTATTCAAGAAAAAGATAACAATGAAATAATTGGTTATGTAAATATGAATCAAGAAGATAATCGTAGTAAATCTATTAATGTGATTATCTCAAGTCAGTACTGGGGTCATGGATATGGCCGTGAAGTATTAAAAGCAGTAGCTAACTCTTGTAAAAAAGCAGGACTTGGAAGTTTATATGCAACATGTGATAGCCATAATGAAGCTGCTAAACATATCTTAGAAGATGCCGATTTCGAAATGATTGATTCAATCCCTGGTGATCGTAAAGATATTGATGGTAAAACCGGAGATGAATTACTTTACGAACTTGAAATGATTAGAGTTAAATATGAATAAATATACTAGAGTTGATGCTCTAGTTTTTTTATATGTGGTATAATCTTTTATAGGTGTTTTTATGAATGATGAATGGTATAGATTAGATAATGTAGGTTTTTACTATGCTTCAATGAAGAATAAGAAAAATCCAACTGTAAATAGATTCTCCATAACTTTAACAGAAAAGATTGATGAAACTATTCTTTTAGATGCGGCTAAGGAAACAATGAAAGTTTTTCCTAATTTTCATGTTACCCTAAAATCCGGTTTCTTTTGGTATTATTTAGAAGAATCAACCTTAGATGTTAAAGTAAAAGAAGAACATACTCCAATTTGTTATAAGTTATATCATGATTCATCTGATATTCTATATCGAATAACTTATTATAATAATCGTATTAATTTAGAAGTTTCTCATATCGTATCTGATGGAAGAGGTACCATTGAATTATTTAAATATCTAATTTCCACTTATATTATCATGAAATATAAATTACATATGATGGTTCAATCTAATGCATCTTATTCAGATAAAATGGAAGATTCTTTTGATAAATATTATAAGCATACTAATCCTCCTAAAGGTAATTATAAAAATATATATCATTATGAAGGAAGAAGATTAAATAATACAACTCGTTTTATTGAACTACATATGCCTGTTAATAAAGTATTGGCTCAAGCCCATAAATATAATTCATCACTTACAGTATATTTAGTAAGTGTTTTAATACAATCAATTATCAAAGAAATGAAAACAAGTGATAAAAACAAATTAATAAAAATAGATTTACCAGTTGATTTAAGGAGCTTCTTTGATTCATCATCTTCTAAAAATTTCTTTGGCTTAGTAGCTATAGACTATGAATTAACTGAAGATAATAGTTTTGAACATATTATAAATGTAGTAAAAGAACAATTTAATGAAAAGATAAAACCAGAAGCCTTAGAAGAAAGAATGAATAAGATGGCAGCATTTACTAAATGGATTGCTGCAAGGATGATTCCCTTATTTATTAAAAATGTTGGTATGTATTTTATCGATAAATTCACTGGTAATTTTCATACGACAACACTTTCTAATGTAGGATCAATTAGTTTTCCAAAGGAAATAGAAAAGTATATTAAATTTGTTGCGGTATTTACTTCAACAAATTATTTTCAGTTTATAGTGTCTTCAAATAAAAATGACCTATGCTTAGGTATAAGTTCTAAATATAAATATAATAATATTGTACGTAACTTCTCTGATTATTTATTAAGTAATGGTATAGAAGAAACGATGTATACGGATGTGATGTAAGATGAAATATTGTCCAAATTGTAAAATAAAAGTAGGTACTAAGGATCAAATTTGTCCATTATGCCAAAATAAACTATCAGGTGAATCATCAAGTATTTATCCTGAATTACATACTAAAAAAATAACTAAATTTTTAAAGATATTACTATTTTCTACACTTGTCATCATGGCTATTGCAAGTTATATAGATTTTCTTATAAATAAATCATTAACATTTAGTATTATTGTTGATTTAGTATCTTTAACTATCTACGGTAATTTCTATTATTGGTTTACAAGCTATCATAAAGATGCTTTCTCTCTATTAAATACTTACGCTTTGATTATCTTATTAATCTTATATATTTGGTATTTTGTTATTGATAGTAAAATAATAACTAATTTTATTATACCTATAGTATTTATCGCTGGTTTAATATTTTCTGATGTTGCCGCCTTAATATTAAGACACCATAATATTCAAAGATATATAAAACTCGTAATTACAGAGATTGCATCAGTTATTATACCAGTAAGTTTAATTGCATTTAAACTTGCCGATTATTACTTATTTATCTATATATCAATAGGACTTGTAATAGTCAATGTAATTGGCTTAATAGTATTTTCTTATGATCAAGTAAAGGAAGAACTTATTAAAATATTTAACTTTTAATAAGTTTTTTATTCTCTCTTGACTATGATTATCAAAACTGATAATATGGTATTCGTTAGTTACCTAACAAATGGAGTGTAACATGGAAGAAAATGAAACGATAGCTCATGCTTTAGGCTGTACAAATAACATTATTTGCCGTGCAGTTCATAAAAGTATTAAAGATAATGATACTTATCATATATCACCAATTCAAATAGAAATATTACAATATTTATTTAAGAATCAAGGGAAAAATGTTTATCAGAAAGACCTAGAACAACTATTTAGTATAAGAAGATCAACAGTATCTGGAATATTAAAAACGATGGAGAAAAATGGTTCCATCAAAAGGGTAAGTGTATCTGAAGATGCCCGAGTTAAAAAGATTGTTTTAACTGAAGAAGCCCTATCTAGATTTGAAGATGCTAAAAGGCATATGCGTAAGATGAATAAAATTCTCGAGAAAAATATTGATACTAATGATAAAGAAATCTTCTTTAAAGTTATACATCAAGTACAAAATAATCTATTAGAGCAAGAAAGGAATAACAAAAATGATTAAATTAATAAAAAATATGAAATTAAAAGAAATATTATTGATACTAGTATCCGTAGTATTAATTATTTTCCAAGTATGGTTAGATCTTAAATTACCTGATTATATGACAGAGATAACTAAATATGTTCAAGCAAGTGGATCAACGATTAATGATGTATTAGTACCGGGTGGAAAGATGATGCTATGTGCAGCATTTAGTCTTTTATCATCCATTATTGTTGGATTCCTAATATCATATGTATCAGCCAATTTTTCTAAACAAATAAGATCAAGTTTATTTGAAAAAATAGAATCATTTGGTATGGAAGAAATAAAAAAGTTTTCCACAGGAAGTTTAATAACTAGAACAACTAATGATATAACTAATGTTCAAATGTTTTTTGCCATGGGCTTACAATTACTAATTAAAGCTCCAATCACGGCTGTTTGGGCAATATTTAAAATATTAAATAAGAGTTGGGAATGGACCGCTGTAACTGGAGGAGCAGTTTTTATTCTATTTATAACGATAACAATAATGATGATCTTTGTCTTACCTAAGTTTAAGATTGTTCAAACATATATAGATAAAATTAATACTTTAACTAGAGAAAATCTAATTGGTGTTCGTGTAATCAGGGCCTTTAATGCTGAAAAATATCAAGAAGATAAATTTGAAAAAGGTAATTCCGATTTAACAGAAACTCAATTATTTACTCAAAGAGCTATGGCCTTAATGCAACCAATCATGTTCTTTGTAATGAACGTTTTAACACTAGCTATTTACTTTGTTGGTGCTTATTTAATAAGTTCTTCAACATTAGTTGGTAAAATAGATTTATTTAGTAACATGATAGTATTTTCTAGTTATGCAATGCAAGTAATCATGGCTTTTCTAATGCTTGTAATAATATTTATCATGTATCCTCGTGCCTCAGTATCAGCTGATCGTATATGTGAAATACTAAATACTAAAATTGGTATCAAAGATGGACCTGGAGTTAAAAACACTAAAGAAGTTGGTACCATAGAATTTAAAAATGTTTCCTTTAAATATCCAGATGCTGATGAGTATATTTTAAAAGATATATCATTTAAAGCCAATAAAGGGGATACGGTTGCTTTTATCGGTTCAACTGGATCAGGTAAATCAACCCTTATTAATTTAGTACCTAGATTTTATGATGCAACATCTGGAACTATCTATGTTGATGGTGTAGATGTAAAAGATTATAAACTAGAAGAATTACATAATAAATTGGGCTATGTACCCCAAAAGGCAGTCATGTTTGATTCGTCTATTAAAGAAAATGTTTCCTATGGTAAAACGGATCACAGAGAACCATCAGTAGAAGATATTAATGATGCCTTGAGCATTGCTCAAGCAACTGAATTTGTAAGTAAAATGGAAAAGGGAATAGAATCTCATATTTCCTCTGGAGGAACTAATGTCTCAGGTGGACAAAAGCAAAGAATTGCCATTGCTCGTGCTATTGCTCGTAAGCCTGAAATATATATATTTGATGATTCATTTAGTGCTTTAGATTATAAAACAGATCAATTATTAAGACATGAATTAAAGAAATATACTAAAGATACAACATCTTTAATTGTTGCCCAAAGAATTGGTACTATCATGAATGCCGATAAAATTGTTGTTTTAGATGAAGGTCAATGCGTTGGCATGGGTACACATAAAGAACTATTAAAAAACTGCGAAGTATATAAAGAGATAGCTTATTCTCAATTAACAAAGGAGGAATTAGAAAATGCATAATCATGGACCAGGTTCTTTTTCTACAGAAGAAAAACCAAAAAGTATAAAAAAATCATTAATAAAATTATTTACTTATTTGCATAGTTATCTCCCTATAATAATTATAGCTATTATCCTAAGTTGTGCTGGTGCCATTTGCTCAATTGTAGGGCCCAATAAAATATCTGATTTAACCAATATTATAACTGATAGTTTTGTTTTAAATGAAGATAAAATGGGTGATGTAACATCAAGCATAACTAATGAATTAAGTAACGTATCTTTTGCTGAGTCTTTTGCTGACATTTTAAAATTAGATTTATCAACTGAGAACATGAAGAGCATTGCTAATAATAATCCCGAAGATTTAACTATTTTAACTAATATTAGTAAAACTCATGATTTAAAATTAATTAATGATTTATCAGATAATACTAAGTATTTAATATTACCAGATTCTATTTATCAAGGAGTAATAATTACTACTGCAGATAAATTAACTTTAATTAATCTTGATATGAGTGATACAACATCACTTATGAAGAATTTGCCTTACGATGTTCTTGCATCTTTATTAACTACTTCAACAATTGATTCTGTTGAAATAACTAACTATGATAAAGCAGATTATTTAACTATCATGGCTAATGTATCCGATGATACAGCAAAAGAAGATATTCTTGCTAGTATTGATTCATTACCTGATAGCATTAAAAGTTTAATTGAACCTAAGTTAGATATTGATGCCGTAAAAAGAGTAGCTTTACTATTATTAATATTATATTTAGTAAGTGCTATATTTAATTTTATTCAAGGATTTATCATGGCAACAGTATCTAATAGATTCTCACAAAACTTAAGAAGTAAAATGTCTATTAAAATAAATAAGTTACCATTAAAGTATTTTGATTCACATGAAACTGGAGATATTCTATCTCGTGTTACTAATGATATTGATACAATTAATAACTCAATGAATCAATCACTTTCAACATTAGTTGGCGCGGTTACCTTGTTTATTGGATCTATTATCATGATGATTTATACCAATGGAACACTTGCTTTAACTGCTATTTTATCTTCAGTAATTGGCTTTGTATTGATGGGTATTATCTTAGGAAAATCTCAAAAGTATTTTAATGCCAGACAAATTGAATTAGGTAAATTAAATGGACACATTGAAGAAATATATGGAGCCCATAATGTTGTAAAAGCTTACAACGGAGAACATGATGCTACGGAAAAATTTAATAAGTTAAATGAATCTGTATATGATTGTAACCTTAAGTCTCGATTCTTATCAGGCTTAATGCAACCTTTAATGAGTTTCATTGGTGACTTCTCCTATGTAGCGGTATGTGTAGTAGGTGCAATGCTTGTAATTGAAGGACACATCACCTTTGGTGTAATTGTTGCCTTTATGATTTATATTAGATTATTTACTAATCCATTAACCCAAATTGCTCTAGGATTTGCTCTAGTCCAAACAACCATGGCAGCATCTGAAAGAGTATTTGAATTCCTTGAAAGTGAAGAACTTAAAGATGAGTCTAATATTACTAACAAATTATTAAGAAGCACGGCTCAAGGAAATATCGAATTTAAAAATGTTAAATTTGGTTATGACGATAATAAAATAATTATTAAAAACTTTAATTGTAAAGCATCTCATGGTAAAAAGATTGCTATCGTAGGCCCAACTGGTGCAGGTAAAACAACACTCGTAAATCTATTGATGAAATTTTATAATATTAACTCTGGAGATATCATAATCGATGGACATTCCATTCATGATTTAACTAGAGAGAACATTCATGATTTATTTGTCATGGTATTACAAGATACCTGGTTATTTGAAGGAACTATTCGAGATAATATTAAATTCAATAAGCCAGATGTAACTGATGAAGAAATTTGGAACGCTCTAGAAACTGTTGGTGTAGATCACTTTGTTCATTCACTTCCAGATAAATTAGATTATGTTTTAAAAGAAAATGATTCCATATCTTCAGGTCAAAAACAATTATTAACAATTGCTCGAGGAATGATAGAAGATAAACCTTTCCTAATACTAGATGAAGCAACTTCTTCAGTTGATACAAGAACTGAGGAATTAGTACAAAAAGCAATGGATAAATTAACTGAAGGACATACTTCATTTATTATTGCCCATCGTTTATCAACAATTAAAAATGCCGATATCATTCTTGTTATGAATGACGGAAATATTATTGAACAAGGAAATCATGATGAATTAATGAAATTGGATGGCTTTTATGCCGATTTATATAATTCTCAATTTCAAAACTAGCAAGTTAAATCTTGCTTTTTATTTTGTCTTATTTATGGTATTATATTGATATTGATGATAGGAGGATTTATGAAAAAGACTGATAAGAAAGATAAAGTAGAAAAGAATGAAGAAAAAAAGTCTTATGATGCTAGCAGTATTGTAAAAAAAGTTTTATCTTTTATCTTTTGGGTAGTAATTATCATCTTAGCTTTTGTTTGGATATTTGATTTCGTTCAAGTTAGACAAAGTAATAACGCTAAGTTCTGTTTATCTAATAATACCATTCAAGAAAACAATGTAACTATAACTGAATGTGTAGGATTAGGATATCATGTATATAGATATTATTATCAAGGAAATAATTATAAAACTGAATTTAGCCCAATGTTTATAAGTTGGTCTAAAGACGATTATATGTCTCAAAGTAATTAAAAAAAATATTAGATTGAAAGGTAGTGTTTAAATATGGTATGGATTATCCTTATCGCAATCGTTGTTGTACTATTATTAATTATTGGTGCAACATATAACTCATTAGTACAATTAAGAAATAAAGTTAGAGATCAATTTAGTCAAATTGATGTTCAATTAAAGAAAAGATTTGATTTAATTCCAAATTTAGTAGAAACAGTAAAAGGCTATGCTAAACATGAAAGTGAAACATTTGAAGCTGTAATTAAAGCAAGAAATTCTTATCAAACTGCAAAAACAGATGATGATAAGATTGCTGCTAACCAAGAAATTACAACTGGTTTAAGTAAGTTATTTGCTTTAGCTGAAAATTATCCTGAATTAAAAGCTAATACAAACTTCTTAGATTTACAAAGTCAATTAAAGGATATAGAAGATAAAATAGCTTATTCAAGACAATTTTATAATGATTCCGTATTATCTTATAATAATAAAGTTGAAATGTTTCCTTCAAATATCATAGCAGGAATGTTTAATTTCAAAACTGAGAAATTCTTTGAAGCTTCTAATGAAGAAAAAGAAAATGTTCAAGTTAAGTTCTAAAGGATTATTTTAAAAAATAATCTTTTTTTCTAGAAGGAGTTTTAATGAGAAAGTTTATATTAACAATTTGTTTATTTTTTGCATCAATATCTATTGCCAGTGCATCTACTGTATCCTCAATAGATATGGATATTTTTGTAGACTCCAATGGCACAGCCACGATTAAAGAGACATGGGAGTCTTATCCAACATCTGGAACCGAAGGTTATCATCCATATTATAATATTGGAAAATCTGAAATAAGTGTATTGTCAGCTTCCATGGATGGTACTCCTTTTAAAATCAATAATTATTGGGATGAAGATGGTAGTTTAAGCGATAAAGCAAACCAAGCAGGTATTTATACTGATGGTGATGAAACTGACGTTGTATTTGGTATAACTAGTTATGAAGAGCATACTTATACCATAGCTTATCAAATAACGAATTTTGTTGTGGGCTTAAATGATGCTGATATGATTTATTGGAATTTATTTCCGAAAAACTTTAGTGCAAGGCCAAATAATGTAACTATTAGAATATATGGAGATACTCCTTATTCAAATTCCTTACCGGTCTGGGGATATGGAATGTATGGGGCTCCTTGCTATGTCTACGATGGTGTTATTAAAATGACATCAGATGGTCCAATTAGTTCAAGTGATTACTTGACTATCTTGGTACAATTTCCTAAAGGAACATTTGTAACTACTTCTCAATATAATCATGACTTTGCTTATTATAAAGATATGGCCGATGATGGTTCTCAAACATATCATAAGAAAAGTAACTTTCAAAAAATACTACTAATATTCTTAGGCATTTTACCATATATTTTTATTGTAGTAATATTTTTATTTTATGGAGTTTTCCATTCAGATGATCATACAGACCGCTACGACTTTGGAAAAACAGGTAGAAGATTGCCAGGAGATTATCCATTCTTCCGCGATATACCAACTAAAGATATCATGCGTGCCTATTGGATAACTAAATCCTATAAATTAGTTACCAAAGATTCAGACTATCTAGGCGCATTTATTCTTAAATGGATTAAAGATGGAAATGTAAAAGTAGAAAAATCTGAAATAAAAAATTTCTTTAAAACATCTGTTGAAGATACCATTGTTTTTATGAGCGAACCAACAGGAGCTTCTAAAGAAGAAATTAAATTATATAATTATATGTTGGAAGCTAGTAAAGATGGAAAACTAGAATCTAATGAATTTAAAAAATGGTGTAAAAATCATTATAGCAAAATCCTTAATTGGTTTAATGATGCCCTTGATGAAGAAAGAGATATTCTTATAGGTGAAGGTAAAATTGCAAAATCAGGTTACAAATTTGCAATTGATCCATCAATGTATGAAGAAGCTGTCAGATTTGCAGGTTTAAAGAAATTTTTAACTGAATTTTCACGTATAAGTGAAAGAGAACCCATCGAGGTAAATCTATGGCAAGAATATTTAGTTTATGCCCAAATGTTTGGCATTGCTAATGAAGTAATGAGCCAATTCAAGAAATTATATCCTGAGATAGTAAGTCAAATGGATGAAATGAACTATGGAGGAAATTACATTTATATTGTTGATGATTTCTCCAGAAGTGCTTATCAAGCAGCCACGACAGCTAAAAGTGAAGCTAGCTCATATAGTTCAGGTGGAGGTGGATTCTCATCTGGCGGAGGCGGAGGCGGTTCCTTCGGTGGTGGAGGCGGAGGCGGAGGCTTCCGTTAGAAAACAAGGAGTAACAACATGAATAAAACTAAGAAAGTATTTTTAATTGATTCGGATAATACTTTAAGAAATTCAAAAGGTATTATAACTGATAAAGTAAAAGAAGCTATTTCCTATGCTAAGTCAGAAGGTCATGAAGTTATTCTTGCAACATCTAGACCTAGATACCATACTCTAGAAATTAAAAATCTAGCTGGTGTTTCTGATGTTATAGTTTCTTCAACTGGTGCAGAAATCTATGATTCTAGAAACCAAGAAGTAATATCTAGTCACTTTATAAAACATGAAGAATTATTTAAATTTATTGACTTAGCTTACAAATATGATGTTCGATTAATACTATGTGTCGATGATATTGATTATGTAACTAAAAATCCTACGAATAATATTCAAATAGTCCTAAATAAAAATACTTATAAAGATGACTTAAAAGATAAAAATGTTAAGGCTATTGTAGCCGTAGATTTTAATGAATTAATTATTAATCAATTAAAACAATATGTTATGGATAATTCTTGTTTAAATGTCACTAATGAAAAAGAACGAGAAAATGAAAATCATGATTATTGGTTTTCTTTAGGTGATATTAATACATCAAAAGGCAATGCTTTAGTAGAATTAGCAACTTATTTTAATGTAGATATAAGTAATACAATTGCTATAGGTGATGGAATGAATGATATCTCAATGTTTAAGACCGCAGGCTATTCAATTGCCATGGATAACGCCAATGATAACATTAAAAAGTACGCAAATTTTATTACAAAATCTAATGATGAAGATGGTGTTGCCTATGCCATTTATCATGTTTTAGGTGAATAATATGACTACAATTGATAAAAAGTTAGATGAATTATCTAAATCAAAATTTCGATCTAGTTTTCATCTAAATGACAATATGAAGCAATATGTCTATGATCATGGAATAGATAAGATAAAAGAAGATGCCTATAATCTAATAAGAAGTAGAATAGGGGAACAGTATCCCAAAAATGATGGAAAACAAACGCCAATGAGAGCTAATTCTCATCCGGTTTTTATCGCTCAACATGCCTGTGCTACTTGTTGTCGAGGTTGCCTTTCTAAATGGCATCATATTCCTGAAGGTATTCCTCTAACAGAACATCAAATAGACTATATTGTTGATTTACTAATGACTTGGATTAAAAGAGAAATAACTAAGTAATTTATTTAAATATGTATTATAATATAAATATAAGGAGTATATCTATGGGATTAATATTTGATATCTTAACAGCTATATCATCGTCACCCGAAGATAAAAAACAAAAGCCTAAAAATGAAAGCATTTATTCAGAAGAAGAAATGGATGGGTATGGCTTAACTGAAGAAGAGAAAAAAGAAGTAAGAAATGGTAACCAAAATCCTTGGGACTTTGAAGAAGAAAATACTGAAGATGGTGATTACTATGATGAAGACGATAAATAATAAGAAGGGATTTATTATGAAGAAAAAATTAATTATATGGTTTGTTATTGTTTTAATAATTGTTGGAGGAGTAATTTGCTACTTAAAAGTATCTAAAAAAGATCAAACAGGAAATATTAGTAAAGTATCTCTTGATGTTATTAATAGTAATCATTCAGATGATTCTATGAATGAAGTTGCTGATTTAATTAAGACAAAATTTGCTGAAGATTATCCTGGATGTACCTTAACAACAATAAACTATGATGGATCTAAAGAAGAACCCATTGAAAACTATTTAAATGAAGAATACAATGCTACTGAGTCATTTGTTATTACTTTTGTCTTCAATACAGGTAATAATCCACCAACAGGATTTAATGCTAATTCTAGTTACTCATTCTTAACCGAATATGTAAAAACAGATCTTGATGGTTGGCAAAATATTTCTTGGGAACAAATATTAAGTTGATTTATATCAACTTTTTATATTTTTAAAGGGAGACGATAATATGACAAAATGTCATTGGGTTAATAATAATCCTCTTTATATAAAATATCATGATGATGAATGGGGAATACCCTCATATGATGATTCATATCTTTTTGAAATGCTTGTCTTAGAGTCTTTTCAAGCTGGTTTATCATGGGAATGTATATTAAATAAAAGAGCTAATTTCGCGGCTTGCTTGGATTCATTTGACTATCATATAATAAGTGAATATGATGATAAGAAAATAACTGAACTATTAAATAACCCCGGAATTATAAGAAATAAATTAAAGATAAAAGCAATGATTAATAATGCTAAAATATTTATATCTATTCAAAAAGAATATCAAACATTTTCTAATTATATCTGGGGATTTAATAATAATTCAATAGAGTATGGAAATGGACAAATAATAACTCACGATGCTTTATCAGATAAAATAGCCCAAGATCTTTATAGAAGAGGAATGCGTTTTGTAGGAACTACAATTATCTATTCTTATTTACAAGCAATAGGTATAATTAATGATCATGAAGAACAATGTGATAAATATTATAAACATATTAAATAACAAAGGTTTTCTTTTTCATAAAATAATATTAAAATAAATATAATAGGATGTGAAATTATGAATAATGATACAAACAATGAAAAAATATTAGATGTAAACAATATTCCTGATGAAGTAAAGAAGGTATTAGCAGATACTTCTAATGTTGATATGGATGATGATGCTATACAACAACATCCAAGTTTAGAAAGTGATTCGGTGAATAAAGATGAGCAGATTTGATGAAATAACTAATTTATTAAAATATGCCATTGCAGCTAATCAAAGTTCTAATCAACCATTCGATGAAAAATATATTTATAATGTTTTAGAAGTATATGGATTAACTAATTCAGAAATAGTAAATAGAAACTATGATCAAACTGTCTTTTCAAAAGTATATCCTCAGTTTGCTAATGATCCTAATTTAAAGGTATTCCAAGAAGGACGCTGCTTTATCTATTTTAATAATAATGGGACAAATGTTACTAGAGATACTAAATATATGAAATTATATGTATCTATTAAACATGATGGTTTACAAGTTTGTTCAAATGAAATATTTAATTATATATCTAACAATAAAATGGAAACGAATTCTAAAATAAGCATTTTAGATCGAAGTGATGATGTTGTTATTCGTCTAAGAAACCCTGAAGATGCAATGAGAGTAATTAATTTTATAAATAGTAATCAAACTATTAAGAATTATTCTCGAACAACTAATCCATTTTTAAATAGAGATGGTATTGTTGGCATGGCATTTGATGAAAATTTAAGTTATAATTCATGTGTTTCTCATTTGGTAACAGCATATTTAAATGAGTTACGTAATTATAATTCCTTATCAATTGCTTCAGCCGAAGGTTTATTAAGGTTTATTGATGATTATATAAAAAATAACTTACGTGAGCCAATTGGTGTTAATAAATTTATGAATACAGAGTTATTTCAACGTAATTTAAAAAGATTATCACCATATATCCAAGGAGATATAAGAGCTAAATTATTAGCTAACTTTAATGAAACATTTAGCTTGATTTATGAAAATACAAAGGGAATTGACAATATCAATTCTTATATAGAAAAATATAATTATTCTATTCAACCTGAAAGAAATAAAAAAATAGAAGATTATTATACTACTCAAGTAAATGCTAAAGAGGAATTAGTTGATTCATATGTAAAATATGCATTGGGTAAATACAAAAACATAAATGTAGTAATTAATTGTCTAGAGAAATATATAAATGGAGATGCTTTAGGAATTACAAGAGATCAAGATTTTCGCGAAAAATTTCAACAATTAATTAAGCCCAATGATGTAGCAAATCTTATTAACAAGTATAGAAAAATGGATTCCTATGTTCTTTCAATGGTTCCTCCAGATTATGATTTATATGATATGTTTATCAACGCTTGTACAGAAACTAAAGAAAAATATGGTAATGCTCAATTAGCCGCGGCAATTAATGAAGGCATCATGGGTAATTATTCAAAGTTTACCAATGGAACACGTGGATATCGTGATTTTATGAAAAAAAATATGAGTGCTTTAGATTTTAACAGCTGTGCTAATAGATTATTAGGTGATAATACTTTAAGTTTAGATATGACATTAGGTGAACAATGTGCAGCATTGATAGGATTTCAATCAGCATCGGGAGATACGGGAAGAGCACGATAATACTTGCATTATTTTTTAATAATAGTATAATCAAACTTAATTAAATGTTATGAACAAGAGGAGTAAAATATTTATTTCTATTAGGAAGGAAAAGTTATTAACTGAAAGCTTTTCTTAGAAAATTTATTTGAAGGTAGCTTGGGAACAGTTATTCTGAAATTAAGTAAGAATAAACGAATAATACACGTTAAGTATTTGAGAAGTAATTAAAGTGGTACCACGAACTAATTCGTCTTTATAAGATGGATTAGTTTTTTTTGGAGGTAAAATGGAAAAAGAATTAGAAATATTTAATAATATAATAAGTAAATATGATATGAATGATGAAGGAATAAGTCGTAAATACCATCATACATTTCGAGTCGTTGACTATGCAAAACAAATAGGAAAGTCACTCAATCTAAATGAAGGAGATTTAAATCTTGCCTGTATATGTGCTTTATTTCATGATATAGGAAGATTTCCCCAGTGGAGTAAGTATCATACTTTCAGAGATTCTATTTCCATAGATCATGGAGATAAATCATATGATATGTTAAAAGAAATTGGCTACAATAATGATATAGTGAAAGCAGCAGTTAAATATCATAATAAATATGCTATTTTAGATTCGCTTGATGATAGAACAAAGATGTATTGTAATATTACAAGAGATGCCGATAAATTAGATATTATGTTTAAACAATGTCTTGAATGCAATGATGAAAGTTTAAATGTTGATAAAAACATTATTAAAAGTATTAAAGAACATAAATTAGTAAATAATAATGTTGGTGAAACAAATGATGCATCATCAATTATAAGGTGCTTAGCTTTTATCTTTGATATAAATTATAAAGAATCATTTGCCATTATTAAAGAAGGTAATTTAATAAATAATAAATTGGATTTGCTCGATAAATATCATGATAATGAAATGAAAGAGATTCGTTTAATATTAAATACATACTTAGACAATAAATTAAAAGAAGGAGAAGAATAATATGGAAGAATTAGATAAAAAATATGACCATAAAGAAGTTGAGAAAAACACTTACAATGAATGGAAAAGCAAAAATTATTTTAAAGCAGGAGATTTAAGCAAAAAACCATTTTGTATAGTTATACCACCTCCAAATGTAACAGGTAAATTACATATAGGACATGCATGGGATACAGCTATTCAAGATATCATTATTAGATATAAGAGAATGCAAGGATATGATGCACTTTGGCTACCTGGTATGGATCATGCCGCCATTGCAACTGAATCTAAAGTTGTTAAA
>CALMHN010000088.1 GCA_937863745.1 uncultured bacterium
GTAATCTTTTCATATACAATATACCTAGTGTTTTTATCTACTTTCATATAAAGTATTTGATGTTTTCCAATTGAAAAAGGATATTCCATTTTTAATTTTAATCCAAATTTAGTGAATGAATTAATATCAAACATCTGAGTATGCCAGAAAGGTAAGAGTGCTTTAGTAGTATAATTATAATCTATATATTTATTAACAAAATAATCCACAATAATTAGATATCCATTGTTATTTAATCTTTTAACTAAATTACTAATAGTTATGTATAAATTATTCTGTATATGTGATAAAGTATCTTTACTTCTAATGATATCATAATTATTATTTAAGGTGTTTATATGATGATCATTATCAATCATAATATCAAAGGAATCCACTTTATGATTATACATTGATATATATTTTCCAAATTGGCCATACATTGCTCCAAAATCAAGAATGTAACATTGTTTAGAATTGGCTAAATTATTTATTATATCTAGTTCCTTTGTTGCAAAATAATAGCAATCTTTAACGCTTTCCTTATCTTGTTCAAATTGAGGTAATTTATGAAATACATGCATATAAAAATAATCCTCATATTCTTTGGATAATATATATTTCTGAAATAAAGTATGACAATCTTTACATTTACACAATATGTAATCAGGTATATCAACATCTGATATATAATTGTTGAACAATGAAGTCACAAAATCATAGTAACTATTATCAGCTTTATATTCATATATTTGTTCCAGTTGATGACTTCTACATAAGGGACATTGTTTTCTTTCAGTAAACATATTATTATTGTTTCCTCAAATTTAAATATTCTTTAATATCAACTATAGAAGGTCTGTTACAGTATGAACATATATCATCTTTTGGATATATATTTTTTCTATTAACAACTATATCTTCAAAGTTATCATTGTTTAATTCTACAGATGGTGATAAATCAGTAACACCACAACCACATTTATATATTTCACCTTTAACAAAATCTAATCTTGTTACATACAACATGGAAGAACACATCTGTTTATATGTATTACTTAATGTGTTTTGCGCTCTTGAAATATATTCATGATCTATATTTGGATATTTATTGCTTAACATTGTAATATAATCAATATCTTCTTTAGATAGATTCATATTGTCATCAGTTTGTGAATGTGCGATATAACATTTTAATTCTATACTTGACAAATGTTTATGTGAAGAAAGGAAATCATCTAATTTATGTAAGTTATTTTTATGTACAACTATGCAATATTTAATTGGTATCTGATCTGAATAATCATATATATCTGGAGTGTTATCATTTAATATATCTTCACAGATATGATATGATATGAAAGTATAATTGATACCTTTTATTTTATGATAGTTCTTTCTCAGGAAAAGACCATTAGTATATATTTCAACAGGAACATCAGATCCTTTAATAAATGATAATACATAATCCATCTCATCATAATTAAGCATACCAACTTCTCCACCCATAAGTAAAATCTTGTCATTAGTATGTTTGCAATGTGCTACCAATCTGGGTAAATATATATCAATTAAATATCTTTGATATGATTGTTGTGGAAGTTTCCATATATGGCAATAAGAACAATGCCATTGACATTTGTTGGTTAAATATATCTGAAAAGATCTTTGCATTGTATTTATATCTCCAAATTATAATATTCTTTATTTTTTATAGCACTCATAGCAAACTTGGGGCTGTTTGCAGAATATTTATAACATATACTACAATATGGCTGATATTTAAACAATTTTCCATTTAAAGATAATTGTATATTTTCTGGCGTTATATCATAAGAAGCAGACTTATCAACCTGCATACTGCAGTGTCTCAACTTTTTAGCATCTATATCTATAAATGGATTATATGAATATTGGGCACATAAAGATCTGGTATCTGTTCTTGGTAGATATTGATGCATTTCTCCATACAGATATAAGGTATTATATTGTTTTATTTTATTAAAGAATAATAATAACTTATCTATATCAGCTTTTAAAGTTTCTTTCTTGGGTGTTATACTCTTAAAATATCTGTTTGATTTAAAGAAATCTATAGACTCAAAATATTCAAAATTATCTAACAATGAATTTAAAGTTGTATCTGTCAACACTATTG
>CALMHN010000089.1 GCA_937863745.1 uncultured bacterium
TAAATATTTTGGTAACGCCATTTCTACAGGAACTACAACAGCTTCATGTGTAACCTATCCTGTAACATCGTCTACTGTAGAGAATGTGTCTAACTACTCTATTACTTTTGTGTATAACTAACCTGTAAGTTTAGACACCGCATCAGTTTGACTATATACATAAAATGGTTCATTAGCTTTATACAACTCTTCGTATTCTGTACTTAGAAATACTATTTTAGGTAAAGTTTGTGGTATATCTTGCTGCGGTTCTAAAAACTATACACTTGTTGTAATTTTAGGTAATGCCATACTAATATTCCTCCTTTGTTATTCTTAATATTCTAAATTGATACGGATATTTCTTATGATACTTTCGTATTCAGTTATATCTACATTAGTTATTAGTTCTAAATTGATATCAGACTCGTATATCAACTTATCGTTTATTAAATACTAATTAACCTATCTGCTATCTACTATATTCATAAACTATAACTCATCGAATATGTTTAAATGTCTAAATAGATATGTATAATCAAACATCTCATCCTATACCTAAAACGTTGTATCATAATCTTTACCATATATCTCAAACTATATATTATACTTTTTCTGAAACCTGTACATACTTGCATTATCTTCTTCTTCACTTAAAAACGGATTTACAGGTTTCTTACCAAAATAACTTCTTATTTCTGTTTTCCTAATAATATACTGTATTATAAAATCATAAGTTTGAAACTTTTCTAATATACTTTTATCTAACTCATACTTAACATATGGTCTAAACAATATTTTATTCTAATTAAAACTTTTCTTCATATTTACATACTGTTTAAACCCGTCTATATACTAATCTTTTATCTTTATAACATCTTGCTAACTTATCTTATACTTACCTTTTTTTATATCTTCTAGCATGCAAATCAGTCCTTAAATCGATATGAATCACAGTATAGTTGATAGTATTTAAATCCACCTTCTATAATACCGTTACCTATATAACTTATAATATATTTTTCTATTACAACAAACTTATTCTTGGTATACTAATTTTTATCAAGTACAAGAATCAAATCATCAACTTTTATATTAAACCCTTCAGGTACATGTTTATTAAGTACAAAGAACACTTTAATCTAGTTAGTCTCTATACCTATTGGGAATAAATATTTAAATTTCTTTGTACCTATTAACTAACTCATATCATGTGTCCAACATGGTATTATTATATCTGTATAATCATTATCAACATGTCTTATAACAGCTAAATTACCGTATTGTTTAATTACAGCTTCTATATTGTTTACCATTTTAAACCATCTCTGTATATGTTAAGTTTAGAGTATAACCTAGAATACGTTTTAATTTTATTTCTGTTTAATCCATCAAAAATCTATCTATTAGCTACAGCAGGCTAAACAGGTGTACTATTTAATATTAAATCGTCCTATTTCTGTTTATAACTATCCTACATATCTTTTAACGTCTTAGTATTGTATGTAACTCTTATATTTTCCATATCTATAGTATCGTAATTAGATGTGTTTATAACAATATATTCTAATACTTTATACAGCATTATGTTTTTAAACACTTCATAAACCATACTGTTCTTATTAACAGTAACAGTACTTTTCTTATTAGACTTATACTACTCATTAACTTTAATATAAGACTGATTAGATATCTATTCTGGCTATTTCTATTCATCAACTAATCCTGTATACATTTCTAACATAGGTTTCTTGTATAAATTCTCTAAATATACTAATGATTCAATATATAACTATGTAAATGTAAATTCAGATATGTTATTAGATAAATTACCTAAATTCTGTTTTAAAGTAAGTCTAGATATAAGTTGTGGATGTATTTTTGTAATCAATAACAATTCAGATCCTGATGTTACATTATCTAATGTTATACTCAATATACAGTTATTAGGCAATTTATTACCATCTTGTTGTGTTATATTAATCAACACTTTATTATCTATAACTTGATAAAATACATATATAGGTACAGGGTTCTAATATAAATCTTCTATTTCTATAACCTATATATCAGCAAAGTTAGTCTATGTACTAGAATTATCAAAATACTATACAAGCACATTATCTTTAATAAACTGTTTTGTATCCCATACAACACCATTATTTGAACTGTATATTTTTATAGGCTTATCAGATATATCTACTTCTTGTGAATCATAGTCTATAACTAAATCTGTTTCTACAGCTTCTCTTGTAACAAAAGATAAAGTGTAATCTGAAGGTAGACTATCTTCTAAAATAGATTTAACACCATCTTGAGATATAGTGTCTCGTTTAATATATAAAGTATACTGTGTAGAAGGAATAAGATTAGTATATATAAGCTTTACAGTTGTTATATCAGGAATTTCATAAACAACATTAACTTTAGCACCATATTCGTCTAATATGAATACAGTATTTTCATTAACTGTACTTACATTTATAATTTGGTCAAACTGTATAATAATTTCACCACTTAAATCAATAGTCTGTCCTTCAGATACACTTATACTAGATATATTCAAATGAGTTCACCTCTTTATGAAAAAACCTGGGGTTTTATACGGGATAACCCTTAACCCCAGGTTAATTGTGTTACTTAGACATCAAATCACGCACTGAAAATGTTTATGAAATCAGGATCGAAACCTTTTACAATAGCTACAT
>CALMHN010000090.1 GCA_937863745.1 uncultured bacterium
ATAATGTTTTATCATAAAATAAAAATAAACTCTATATTATAGAGCTTATTTATTAGATTTTATATTAAGAATTATTTTTATTTAATATCTTAGTATATTTTTTTACTGCTGTATGCCATGATGTCATTTTATTTAAATTATTATCATCTAATCTAGATTTAGATAATTTGGAATTACGTGGTCTATAGGCTTGTTTGGCTCCTGTTATACGTAAATATTCTTCAGTAGATACATGATTTACTTTAATATTCATCTTATTTACCTTGAATATGTACTCTGCCAAATCTGCCCAAGAACAAATACCTGAGTTTGTTGCATGATATATTCCATATTCATCTGAATTAACTATTTCTAATAAAGTATTGGCTAAATCTCTTGTATATGTTGGAGAACCTATTTGGTCATCCACTACATTTAATTCTTTATGGGTTGTTCCAAGATTTAACATAGTTTTAACAAAGTTTTTCCCATGTAAACCAAATACCCAAGAAATACGTACAATATAATGTTTTTCTACTCTCTCAGTTTCCTTTTCACCAAGCCATTTAGTCTCACCATAGACATTCATTGGGTTTGGTTTATCATAAATTTCATAATAACCTTCTTTAGTTCCATCAAATACATAGTCAGTTGAAATATAAACCATGGTGGAATTATGTTTAAGGCAATTATCCGCAATGTTTTTAGTACCAGTTACATTTATATCATAGCAAGATTTTTTGTCTTCTTCGGCTTTATCTACAGCTGTATAAGCAGCACAATGATAAACAATATCAGGTTTAAATAAATCAAAAGTATTTTTAACTGAATTAGCATTAGTAATATCCATCTCTTCATGAGATGGTGCATATACTAAAGCATCTTCAAACATTAATCTCTCAACTATATCATGACCTAACTGTCCTGATGATCCTGTTACTAAAACTCTCATTATCTATTCCTCGTAAATATCTTTCTTGTTCTTACAAATGGTTCATGTTCTGTATCTTTAGGACTTAATAAAGGTTCTTCGATACCATATTTATCCATCATATCTCTCCAAGGAATATTAATTGTTGGATCATTCCATGGAATTCCACCTTCATGAGCTTTTGAAAAATCATTATCAATTAAATATTGAAATAATGTATTGTCTTCTAAAGATAAGAATCCATGAGCAAATCCACGTGGTACAAATAATTGTCTATTGTTATTTCCTGTTAATTCAACTGCTGTATATTGTCCATATGTAGGTGAATCAATACGCATATCAACAACTACATCAATAGCTGCTCCATTAAGAACCTCAACTATTTTTGCTTGGCACTTTGGATCTAATTGGTAATGCATGCCTCTTAATACGCCCTTTTCACTTAAACTTCTATTAGCTTGAACAACACGTTCAAATCCTAATTCATCTAAATTTTCTTGTAAAAAATATGGTGAAAAATATCCTCTTGAATCTCCATATCTATCTGGTTCCAATATATAGCAATCTGCTAAATTTGTTTCTAACTTCGTTACTTGTTTCATATATACTTCCTACTTTCTTACTCTTACTTTATTGGCTTCTTTATATAAAAATTGTCCATATTCATTTTTCTTCATAAGATCTGCACTTTGAAGCAACTCATCTCTATTAATCCATCCTTGATTATATCCTATTGCTTCTGGACAGCATAGTATCTTTCCACTATTGGATTGAACAGCTTTTATCATATTTGAAGCATCATTTAAACTATCTATAACTCCTGTATCATACCATGTGAAACCACCGCCTAATAATTCGGCACGTAGTCTTTGCTCACTTAAGTACATATCATTTAGTGAAGTTATTTCTAATTCTCCTCTATCTGATGGTTTAACATTTTTAGCATATTCAGATACACCTTCTGGATAAAAATATAAACCCGTTATTGCAAAATTTGATTTTGGATTTTTTGGTTTTTCTTCTACTGACAATACATTTTTATCATCATCTAATTCGACAATGCCAAATCTCTCTGGATCATGTACTTGATATCCAAATATTGATGCTTTGTCTTTTTCTTCTGCTTCTTTTCTTGCATTTTTAAGAATATCTACAAAACCATTACCAAAATAAATATTATCTCCTAAAACCATTGCACATGGTTCTCCATTAATAAATGATTCTCCTAATATAAATGCTTGAGCCAATCCATCTGGTGATGGTTGAACACAATATTCTAAGTTAATACCAAAATTCTTTCCGGATCCTAATAATCTTTTAAATCCTTCCTGATCTTCTGGTGTTGTAATAACCATGATATCTTTTATCCCAGCTAACATAAGCACGGATAATGGATAATAAACCATTGGCTTATCATAAACTGGAATTAATTGTTTACTAATTCCCTTAGTAATTGGATACAAACGAGTGCCTGATCCACCTGCTAAAATTATTCCCTTCATCAATCATTCCCCCTGACTAGAATAATACTTTCATTTACCATTATAACATAATAAAAGATTGATGTTACCATCAATCTAATAATTAGATGAAATTCTTTGGTCCTTTAAATTGTTATAATATACAAATGTATTACTATCCAAATATCTTCCATAAGTTTCTGAACTATTCATTCTAGGAACAGGTACCTCATCAATAATATTAGTTCCATCAGTCAAATATAATGTTTCTGTATTATTTAAATTAAAGTTACATATATAATTACCTAGCGCATAGTAATTCTTTTTACCATTTATCTTAATAGTCTCACCACTATTTAATGCAATATTAGGTAATCTATACTTAGTTAGATTAGAACTATCATCACTTAGATAATAATTGTTTAGATTAATATCATCACTTATACTTTTTATTTTATACCAATCAGAATCACCATCAGCTGAAAATTCGGATATAATTAAACTTGCATCTTTAGCTTTTTGCGTTATTGCTTTAATTGTAATGTTCCCATCTTCAATCATATCTTCAGTTAATTCTATAGAATTAACATAATAATCTTTACCATTAATGTTAAATCCTATATTTCGATATCCAACATATGGAGTTAAGGTTAATGTTGGATATGTTCCAACGTAATAATCATTTTCATATGCGTCATTAGCATAAACATTCATATTATTCCATGAAATTTGTGCACCATCAGATGCTTCAATACTTACATGATATTTATCGGTTAAGCCAAAGATATCAGTAAAGTGGTTATTTATTCTATCATTAATCTCAATAACATTGTCTTTTAAAATATTTATTGATTTATCTGAATTAGATATATAATCATTGTCATAAAATTTATATACTGAATCTTTTATTTTTGAATACTCTTC
>CALMHN010000091.1 GCA_937863745.1 uncultured bacterium
ATATAATAAAAATATGAGGTTAATATGATAGAAGAATATAAAGACAAATATTTAGAAGACGTTAAAGATTTATTAGTGGAATTAGAAGAATATATATTATCTATTGATAAAGATAATTTAGACCAATTACATCCTGATTATCGAGAAAAATATACTAGGATGGATTTAGACATAATAAATACTAAAGAAGGTAAATGCTATCTATATGTAGAAAATAATAAAGCCGTTGGCTTAATCATGGGTATAATTGATACCTATGATGAATATGACTATTTGGATTACAAATGCCCTAAAAAAGGAAATGTTATAGAACTTATAGTTTCTAAAAATACTAGAAGTAAAGGTATTGGTAAACAATTGATGAAACAAATGGAAGATTATTTCCATGAGCAAAAATGTGAGTTAATTGTTATATCTGTATTTGCTTATAATACTAATGCTATAAATTTTTATACAAAAGAAGGATATCATTCAAGAATGTATGACATGATTAAAAAAATATAAAGTGAGATGATTCTATGAAGAACAATTATATAAAATACTTATTAATATTTGTAATAGGTGGTTTAACGTTTACATTTGTAGAATCATTTGCCTCATCTTTTTTAGCAAGTAATATAGAATATAAAAAAAGCGATGGAACAGTCAGCAATGTAGAATCAGCTCTAAATGAATTATATAATACAAGTGGAGAGAAGATTGATCCAGCAAATATCCAGCAACTATGGTTTCCCGTTGGCGTCCAAACAAACAGCTTTACGGGAACTTATAATTTTACCAAAAAATATCGATATGTATTTGTTATATACTTTACTGATTATTGGGCAAGTACGACCTATACAGCAACCAATTTAACATCAATATATTACACAAACAATTTTTCGAGAAATTCTGAAGGGGAAGAATTTATAATTTATAAAGATGTTGATACGACATCCAGCATTTATTATTCATTCAATGGATTATATAGGGCTGGCATAAGCATTTGGGGATTTGAGTAGATTCAATAATCTACTTTTTTTCATAAAAAAAGAGTATTTATACTCTTAAATATGTTGAAGTTTAGTCTTGCTTTTTATACTCGCTAATTCATTTGCATCAGCTATTTCCGAATCACTAACAACTGGTGTCTTTGATCTCATTGCCATTTGTACAGCATCTGAAAAGTCATTTACATCTTTACTGCTTTCAACCAAACTTTCATTGCAAGTTGTATTAGTTACAATAGTTGGAGTTTTAAAATAATACTTTAATTTACCATCAATTTCGACACTTTCAGGTTCTTTATATAATCCAAATTTAACATAGTCAGGTTCTCCATCATTACCTGATTCAAAAAATATTCCACGAGCAATATTTTCTATACCATCTTTACTATTATAATCAGGTATATGATAAATATTATCTACATATATACGACACATTCCCGATTTAGCCATTAATTCTCTAAATATGGATCCTTTTAAATAGGCTGTACCTGAACACATCATTTCATCTAAATCAGGTATAATATCTTTAGTAATATAAACAGCATCACTTATATCAACACTTTTTGTACCATTTGAACCACAGTAATAAACATTTAAACCATTATTTAAATTATAATGTTTATAACATTCATATTCATTTCTGATACCATCTATATCATTGCTTATATTACTATCAACAATTGTATCTTCATTACATTGACTAATAATATCTTCTATATTTTTAACCTCATCTTCATAAATGCCATCTAACTTATTTCTCATATTATCCTCCTATACCATAATTATATAATATAATTATAAGTGTAAAAAGCATAATGTCATTCGTTTTTTTTAATATTAGGCAATTAAATATGCTAAAATATAAATGAAAAGAAGATGGAAAAACATATTGAGTCATGATTATGAAGATTTATATATAAAAGCACAAAACAATGATAAAGCCAAATATCATATATTTACGTTTGATCTTGTTGGTAGTAAAGCAATCAATAAAATTGATCCAGTAGCAGAGAATCGCTTACAGGATATAATAATTGAACTTTATTTATTGATAGCATCAATTGAAAGAATGGAAAATCGTAAAATATTGGTATTTGAAGATGGATTTATTCATGGATGGGATTTGAAAAGAACAAAGGAATTTGGATTGAAATATGAACCTTTTTTTCTTGGAGATGCCGTAGGTTTTACCATTTACAATAATTCACTTGATACTCAAGAAGTAATTAATGCTTTTAATCTTATTAAAGAAAAACATGATTTTCCATATGACATACATTATAATGATGCATTATACAAAACTAATGATTATGGCAAAGGTGGAATTGAATTGTTTAGGGGATACTGCATAGATATATCTTCTAATATTCATAAAGATGAATATAAAGAGTTGAGAGATAAAATAAAAACTAGAAAAGAGAGAAAATAATATGAATAAAAAAGAAATTGTATTAGTAGTAATGGATGGAGTAGGAATAAGTGATGAAACTTATGGAAATGCTGTAAAAAATGCTAATACCCCTAATTTAGATTATTTGATGAATAATTATCCACATACATTAATAAAAGCACATGGCACATATGTTGGTTTACCAAGTGATGAAGACATGGGTAATTCAGAAGTAGGACATAATGCTCTTGGATGTGGTCAAATATACTCACAAGGAGCTAAACTTGTAAATACATCTTTATCTTCTGGAGAAATGTTTAAAGGTTCTACATGGAAGGCTTTAGTGGAAAATGCTAAGACATCAACTATGCATTTTATCGGATTGCTATCTGATGGTAATGTCCACTCAAATATAAATCATTTATTTACCCTTATGGAACAAGCAAAAAAAGATGGTATAAAAAGAGTTAGAATACATATTTTATTAGACGGAAGAGATGTTGATGAAACAAGTGCTTTAAAATATGTTGATATGTTGGAAAAAGAAATTTCAGAATTAAATGATTCCAACTTTAATGCTAAAATAGCTTCCGGCGGTGGAAGAATGTATATTACAATGGACCGCTATGAATCCGATTGGAAAATGGTTGAAAGAGGTTGGCATACTCACGTCTTAGGTGATGCTAGAATGTTTGATTCAGCAACCTCAGCTATTGAAACTTATCGTAAAGAATTAAATGTTATAGATCAAAATTTACCAAACTTTGTCATTGGAGAATCAGGAGTACCAGTTGGAACAATTGAAGATGGAGATTCTGTTATCTTCTTCAACTTTAGAGGAGACCGTGCCCTTGAAATATCTGAATCATTCGATCAAGACGATTTTAATAAATTCGATCGTATTAGAAGACCTCATGTTATGTATGCCGGAATGCTCCAATATGATGCTGACTTAAAAATACCTCGTAATTACTTAACTGAGCCTCCTAAAATAAAAAACACTTTAACCGAAGAACTATGTAAATATAATATAAGAGAATATGCCATAAGTGAAACTCAAAAATTTGGACATGTTACTTACTTTTGGAATGGTAATCGAACTGAAAAATTTAATGATGAACTTGAAGAATATGCTGAAGTACCAAGTGATGTAATATCATTTGATAAAAAACCAGCAATGAAGTCATATGAAATAACAGATAAACTTATTGATGCTATTAAATCTCGTAAATATGATTTTTTAAGAACCAATTTTCCAAATGGAGATATGGTTGGACACACAGGTAACTATGAAGCAACAATAAAATCTCTTGAGGCAGTAGATGAAAACTTACATCGAATTATTGAAGCTGTAAAAGAAGTTGATGGAATTTTAATTGTTTTAGCAGATCATGGTAATGCTGAAGAAATGTATCAATTAAAGGATCGTAGCAAAAAGATACCAAAAACATCTCATACATTAAATCCAGTACCATTTATTATTTATGCCAATGATACATCAAATATTCATATCAAAGATGGTACATTTGGTTTAGCAAATGTAGCTAGTACAATTACAACACTCATGGGAATTGATGCTAATCCTAATTGGTTAGAATCAATCATTGAATATAAGAAATAGGAGAATATATGGAAGAAGCAAAAATTTATTTCACAAAAGACCTAACATCAAAAGGATTAATAAAAGCCTATAATGCTGTTGGGACTGAATTAAAAGGAAATGTTGCTGTTAAGTTGCATTCAGGAGAAGAAGGTAATCAAAACTTTTTAAGGCCAGAATATGTAGCAGATTTAATTGAACATGTGCATGGAAAAGTAGTTGAATGTAATACAGCATATCCTGGGGCAAGAACTAATAACAAAGATCATAAAGCCTTATTAGAAAATCATGGTTGGACAAAATACTTCACAGTTGATTTAATGGATGAAGATGGTGATGTAGAATTACCTATACCTAATGGTAAAGTAATTAAAACGGACTATGTAGGATCTCATTTGCTTAATTATGATTCTATGCTTGTATTATGCCATGCTAAAGGACATCCAATGGCAGGCTTTGGCAATTGCCTTAAACAATTATCAATAGGATGTGCATCAAGAAGAGGAAAAGCTTATATTCATAGTGCAGGTAAATATCAAGATGCTAATGTAATTTGGAATGACTTACCTGAACAAGACAAATTTCTAGAAGCTATGGCTGATTCAGCTGGAGCTGTTCATAACCATTTTAAAGGTAATATTGTTTATGTATGTGTAATGAAAAACATTTCCGTTGACTGCGATTGCTGCTCTACTGCAGAGGATCCTTGTATGAAAGATATAGGAATTTTATCTGGTACTGATCCAGTTGCACTAGACCAAGCCTTCATGGATTTTATAGATTCTAGTACTAATCCAGGGAAATCACACTTCCAAGAAAGAGTAAATTCAAGACATGGTAAACATGTAATTGATGCCGCTGATGAACTAGGATTTGGCACAAAAAAATATCAAATAATTAATCTAGATTAATAGATCCAGGTAACACCTGGTTCTTTTTTATTTACAAAACCTACCAAAATGGTATACAATCATTTGTAGGTGATTTAAATGAAAGTTTCAACACGTGGAACATATGCCTTAAAGGCTATGACTTATCTAGCAAAAAACTATGATGAGAGTAAATTTATATCTTTAAACGAAATAGCTATAGCCAATAATATACCTATTAAATATCTCGAAAAAATATTTAATATTTTGAATAAACATACATTTTTCATTACTTTAAGGGGCAATGAAGGAGGTTATCGTTTAGCTCGTAAGCCTGAAGAATATAAAATAAGCGATATCCTTTCAATTACAGAAAAAACAGTAGCACCCGTTGAATGTGTAAAAGATGGAACTACTTGTACCCATCGAAATGAATGTTCAACTTTTTCCTTTTGGAAGGGTTTATATGATGTAGAAAAAAATTATCTTGATAGTAAAACCTTGAAAGATTTAATGTAGGAGGATATATGAATAAATTATTAGAAATTAAAAATTTAAAAACTATTGCCAGTGATGATCATAATAAAAAGATTTTAACTGGTTTAGATTTAACAATTAATCCCGGAGAGGTTCATGTTATCATGGGACCAAATGGAGCTGGTAAATCCACATTAGCCAATACCATATTAAATAATCCTCGTTATATAGTAACTGAGGGAGATATTATCTTTGATGGAGAAATTATTAATGATATGCCAACTAATGAAAGGGCCAAGAAGGGCATTTTCATGTCATTTCAAAGCCCAATTGAAGTAAGTGGAGTAACAGTTGCTAGTTTTATTAAAAGTATTGTTACAGCCTTAAATGGTAAGGTTCCAAATCTTTATAATTTTTCTAAAGAACTTGAAGCCAAGGCAAACTTGCTTGGACTAGATAAAAGTTATTTATATCGTGATTTAAATGTCGGATTCTCTGGTGGAGAAAAGAAGAAAATAGAAATGCTTCAATTATTAATGTTAAATCCTAAGTTAGCTATTCTTGATGAAACAGATTCAGGCTTAGATGTTGATGCTGTTAAAATAGTTTCTAAAGGAATAAACGAATATAAAAACATGGAAAATGGAGTATTAATCATTACTCATTCACTAAAAATGTTAGAAGATTTAAAAGTAGATTATATTCATATTTTAGTCGATGGCAGAATTGTTGCTTCAGGAGATAGAAGTTTAGCAAATGAAATAGAAGAACAAGGATTTGCTAAATATCTTAAGTAGGCAAAATGAAGACAAATATTAATGAAATTATAGATGATAAAAATAATATATATAATATGGTTGTTGATAATGAAATTGATTCAACAATAATTGGTATATCACCATTGTCAGTAAGAAAAATATCTGAAGAAAAACATGAACCATCATGGGTATTAGATTTAAGATTAAAGGCCTTAGATTTATATAATTCAATGGAAGAACCCTCATGGGGACCAGATTTAAGTGATTTAGATTTAAATAAAATAAAGACATATGTAAAACCATCAGCCAAAAATAATAATAAATGGGATAATGTTCCTAAAGATATTAAAAATGTTTTTGATGCTCTAGGAATACCTGAAGCTGAAAAGAAATATTTAGCTGGAGTAGGAACTCAATTTGATTCAGAACCTATCTATCATAATTTAAAAGATAAATTGGTAGATAGTGGTGTAATTTATACTGACTTTGATACTGCTATAAAAGAATATCCTGAATTAATAAAGAAATATTTTACTAAAGCTGTTCCAATAAATGATCATAAGTATATAGCATTACATTATGCTTTATTTTCAGGTGGCTCATTTGTTTATGTTCCTAAGAATGTTAAACTAGATTTTCCTATTCAATCATACTTTAGATTAAACTCAAAAGGTGCAGGTCAATTTGAACATACATTAATCATTGTTGATGAGGGCGCATCAGTAGATTTTATTGAGGGCTGTTCAGCTCCTGGTTACAATGAAAATAACGTTCACGCAGGATGCGTAGAATTATTTGTTCTTGATAATGCAACTCTTCGATTCTCTACAATTGAGAACTGGTCAAAAAACATGTATAACTTAAATACTAAAAAATGCATTGTAGGTGCAGGTGGAACAATTGAATGGATAACAGGTTCATTTGGTTCTAAGATTTCTATGCTTTATCCAATGAATATATTAAATGGAAAAAATGCTCGCTGCGAATACACAGGAATATCTTTTGCCGGTAAGGGACAAAATCTTGATAATGGAATAAAAATTATCATGAATGCTCCAAATACTTCAGCTGTAGTAAATACAAAATCCATATCTAAAGATGGAGGTATTACAACATTTAGAAGTAATAATTGGATTAAACAAAATGCGAAAGATACTAATGTATCAATTTCCTGTGAATCATTAATGCTAGATAGTATTTCAAGAAGCGATACTATTCCCGTTAACCGCATTGAAAACTCTGATGTAAATTTTTCTCATGAAGCATCAATTGGTAAAATAAGTGATGAAGTAATATTTTATATGATGAGTCGTGGATTAACTGAAGCTGAAGCAAAATCATTAATAGTTAAAGGCTTTGCCGAGCCAATAGCTAAATCATTCCCAGTTGAATATGCTGTTGAAATGAATAGACTTATAGGTCTTGAATTAGAAGGGACAATTGGTTAATATGAATAATTATAAATTAAATAAAACCCCACTTAGAACTTCTAATAATTATAAGATTAATGATATTAATTTGGATCTTGAAATACCTGAACCAAGTGATTTTAATAAATATATTATAGATAATCTAGAAGATACAGCATATAATCATGAGATTAAAGATAACTTCGATTCCAAAATAGGTTTATCATTTAGTAAATATTTGGAATTAAATATAGATATTCATGATAATAAATATGTTGAAAAGCCTATAATTATAAACAAAATAATTGAAAGTTGCTTTGTAAGTACAATAAATATCAATCTTGGTAATAATACAAAAGCTGATTTTATAATTAAGTTTACAGGTGATATACCTTATGCTTTAAACTCAACAAAAATACATGTTATAGGAAACTCCAATAGTAATTCAACAATAAGTATACTTAATTTAATAAATGAAAACAGCCAATCATTTTTATCATATGAAAATGAATTAAATAATTCATCTAAAGTAACTTATAACATATTTGATTTAAAAGGAAATGTTCGTTTATCAAATTTGGAAACAAATCTTGTTGGTTATTCATCAACGATGGATATAAATACTTTATACATGGGTAAAAATAAAGATTTAATTGATGTAAATTATCTAATTAATCATTTGGGCAAGAATACTAATTCAAATATCAATGTAGTTGGATCTTTAAATGACTTTAGTAATAAACATTTTAAAGGGACAATTGATTTTAAAGAAGGATCATCTAGTTCCGTTGGAAAAGAATATGAAGATGTTATCTTATTATCTGACAATGCTAAGACTATATCTCTTCCAATGCTTTTATGTCATGAAGAAGATGTTGATGGATCTCATGGAGTTTCAACAGGTAAGGTAGATATTAATAAATTGTTTTATATCATGACACGTGGATTATCTTATGAAGATGCTCTTAAATTAATTATCAATGGCAAGTTTAATTCCATTATAAATAAAATACCAGATGAAGTAACAAAACAATTTATAACAGACGAAATAAATAAATTATAAGACTCAAATACTTGAGTTTTATTTTTTTAATATATGTTATAATTAATTTAACTGAGGTATGGCATATATGACAAATGAAGAATTAAAAATAGAATTTAGTAAATTAAAAAATAACTTAGATGTAATTGGGAGGTCACTTTGACCTTGATAATAAAAAAAAGGATATTAAAGAATTAGAAAGTAAAATAAATAATCAAGATATTTGGAATAATGTTGATGAAGCCAATAAATTAGTGATGAAATTATCGAATATCAAAAAAGATGTTATGATATATGATAATATGGCTACGACTATTGAAGATGATATAGCATTACTTGATATTTTAGATGATGAGGAAGACACTTCATCGATTGAACATGATTTGAATAGATTAAAAAATGATATACATGAATTTGAAGTTAAAACCTTACTTAATGATGAATTTGATTCCTATAATTGTTATTTGGAAATACACCCCGGAGCCGGTGGAACTGAGTCATGTGATTGGTCTTCGATGTTATTTAGAATGTATACTATGTTTCTTGATAAATTTGGCTACAAGTATGAAATAGTTGATTCCCAAGCCGGTGATGTCGCGGGATTAAAAAGTGTCATGATACATATAATTGGTCCTTATGCCTATGGCTATTTGAAATCAGAAATTGGTGTTCATCGTTTAGTTAGAATTTCACCATTTGACTCCAATGCTAGAAGACACACTTCATTTGCCGCGGTAAATGTAACTCCAGAAATTGAAAATATACCAAAGGATATTGAAGTAAAAGATGAAGATATTCGTATAGATATTACCAGAGCTTCTGGTAATGGAGGACAAGGTGTAAATACAACAGATTCAGCAGTAAGAATATCACATATTCCAACCGGTATAGTTATATATGCTCAAACAGAAAGATCTCAAATAAAAAATAAAGAGATTGCTATGAAGATATTAAAATCAAAATTATATCAATTAGAAGTTCAAAAGAGACACGATGAAATAAATTCATTAAAGAATGATTCGGCAATCGACTTTGGAAGCCAAATAAGGAACTACGTTTTAGAGCCATATACTCTTGTAAAAGATGTAAGGACTAATTATCAAACAACTCAAGTAGATAAAGTACTTGATGGAGATATATATCCATTTATTGAAAGTTATATAAGAATGAAAAGAGGTTAATTTATGAAATCATTTACACGTTATTTAGCACTTATATTTGGTTGCTTATTAATAGCAACAGGCTATAATTTGTTTATCATACCTAATAACTTGATAACATTTGGTGTTGATGGACTTGGAGCCTTATTATATTATTCAAATGGATTACCTGCCGGAGTAAATATCTTAATAATAAATATTATTGTAATTTTAACATGTTCATTATTTGTTGATAAAAATCATATAAGCGATTATATATTATCAAGTATTTTAATACCGGTTTTTATATTAATAACTAACATATTTATGCACAGTATTGTTTTTGAATTACCAGAGATGATGCTTGTTCTAATTGTAGCTGGTGTTTTAATTGGATATGGTTATAGCATACTTTATAAACAAGGATATAAAGCTGGTACAACATTTCTAATTGAGGATGTAATTGGTCATATCACAAATGTACATAGTAATATATATTCCTGGTTTATCGATGCTATCTTATTAGTTATTGAATTATTACAATTTAATTATATGTTAGCTCTATATTCTTTATTTATTATTGTCATAGCCAAATATATAACGATTAAAGCGCGCTTTGGTATTAATGATTCAAAGATGTTCTATGTAATAACATCAAAAGAAAAAGAAGTTAAAGATTATATAATTAGAGTATTGGGTTATGAATTAACTGTTCTTGATGTTAAAGGTGGATTTAGTAAAAAACAAAATCAAATATTTCTATGTGTTATTCAATCAGGTGATTATTATCGTTTAAAAGAAGGAATAAAAAGTATTGATCCTGGTGCATTTATTGCTATCACGGATACTTACGATGTTATAAATAGAAAGGCATTCTAATGAAAAACAAAGGAAAAATTTTAATAGTTCTAACTATTTTGTTATTATTAACAGGATGTTCCGATAAAAGAACAGCACTTGATAGTAATAACTTTGTAGCCATTTCTAATTCATATAACTATACACCAACAAATGTAACGGAAAACTATGATTATGCCAATGGTGCTTATGTAATAAAAGAATCTGGAATTTATGTATTCTATATAGAAGGTAAAGATAAATATGCAATTCAAGGAACATTTCTTGATCAATGTATAAATATATATAAATTAGCAGGAATAGCAGAAGAAACTACAACATCTGCAGATGATGATAGTCCTATTAATACTACTACAACGACAACAATTGCCTACAAGAAAACATTAAAAGGCGGAGAAGGTTGGCAATATCTAAAAGTAACTACCGATGATAAGTTCTATTATGCATCATGGATAGATAAAACTTATATTTATATTGAAGCTGATGCTAGTAAGACCAAAGATATGGAAAAGTTCATTGACAGTCTAGGTTATTAAAAGATGTAAATATGACAAGCGTTTTACTGACACTTGTCTTTTTTTTGTTATAATCATTGTAAAGAAGTGGTGAAATATGGATAATGAATTATTAACATTCCAAAACAGATTTAATGCTATTAATGGTATAGTGTATGGTCAATTGTTGAGTAGACAAGATAGTTTATCTAAATATGATTCTAACAAACTACAAGGAATCGTGACAGTTTATGATAAAGCAGGAGATTCTTTTAACAAGTTAGTAGATGATATGGGAGAACACATAGATGCCATTTTATCGGCTCCAACAAAAGATATGGGATTAATTAGAGGTTACATTGGTTTCCTAAGATTTTCAGTTAGCAATTTAGCAAGGGGCTTACAAACCTTTGGCCACCAATTAACATCCATGAGTTTATCTTCAACATCCATGGAAAATGCACCAGATCAAGCAGAGAAATTAGCTGTTCAAATGGAAAGCACATCAGCCATCAGTAATGGTCCATCAGGATTAGGTGAATCTCAAAGTAATGGGGAGTCAAATACTTTAACAAATGAAAAAGCTAAAGTTAGAACTTTAACAAATATGCCTCAAACACATCATTTTCCACCTAACGCATAATTTCATATTTTATTCACATTAGCAATGTATATTTTTAAATAGAGATGTGATAAAATCAATAATAGGTGAATAATATGGGAGTAAAAGTATTTAAAACTCTCGATGAACAAATCGAGATTATGAAAAGTAAAAATCTCGTTATTGATGACATCGATTATACCAAAAGAGTAATCTTACGTGAAAATTACTTTTTTTTAATGGGATATAGACATTTATTTTTAAACGTAGATGATAGAAAACATTTTAAAAATGGGACAAATTTCCGTGAACTTTATTCTTTGTTTTATTTTGATAGACAACTAAGAAATATAATTTTCAAGAATGTTTTAATAATAGAAAACAACTGTAAAAGTATATTTGCTTATGTTCTATCTCAAAAATATGGTTATAAGGAAGATGATTATTTAAAACCAGAAAACTATAATCGTTCTCCTGATAGAGTAAAACAAGTAAATGATTTACTAAGAAAAATGCGAAGACAAATCCGTGTTAATGGTGCTCAACATGAAGCTACAAAACACTATATCACTAACTATGGTTATATACCTCTTTGGATTGTAGTAAAAGTATTATCATTTGGTATAACAAGTGAGTTATATACGATATTAAAGAAAACTGACCAAATAGAAATTGCTAAATATTTCAATGTAGATGTTGATTCGTTAATTTCTTTCTTACCAGTTTTATCAAATTATCGTAACTTATGTGCCCATGAAGATATTCTTTATGATCATCACACTCAAAAGGTCATTCCAGACAATATGTATCATAGCCGTTTAAATATTCCGTTTATTGATGGAGAATATATTTATGGAAAAGGCGATTTATTTTCCGTAGTATTAATATTTAAATATCTATTGTCTCCAGATGATTTCCGCTTATTTATGAAAGAATTAACTTATGAAGTGGATTCATTATCTGGAAAACTAAAAACAATTGGCATTGATACCGTATTAGATAGAATGGGATTCCCAACAAATTATACAGATATATTAGATATGGACTAGGAGGTTTAATATATGGATGTAGAAAAACGAAATAAGGGTATAAAAATAGCTATTATTGTTGCAATTATAGTATTAGTTATTATCGTCTTGGTTGATGTATTTAAAAAATATGTAGATACTAGCACATGGTTTACCACGACTAATATTACAAAAACAGAAAAAGAAGTTACAGTTACCGATACAGGAATATCCGATGCTGTTGATAAATTATATGATGCTACCGTTATTGTAGAGGTAGGAACATCATCAAGTAGTTTAACAGGATGGGGTTCAGGTTTTGTCTATAAAGTAGACGGAAATACAGCCTATATCTTAACTAATTATCACGTTGTTACAGGAAGTTCCTATATTTCCATTGTTTATACAGATGATTCTACAACAACAGGAACATATGTAGGTGGAGATGAGTATGCTGATGTTGCAGTTATTAAAGTAGATGCCAAAACTATTAAAGCTGTTGCTGAAATTGGTTCATCATCTAGTGTTAAACTAGGAGATACAGTATTTGCTATAGGTACACCAGTAAGCTTAAGTTATAAATTCTCCGTTACAAGAGGTATCTTAAGCGGTAAAGACAGATTAGTATCAATGAGTAGTTCAAGTTCTCAAAGTTCATATGGATTTAGTACTTCTGAATCATGGTACATGAATTTATTACAAATTGATGCTTCAATTAACTCAGGAAACTCAGGTGGACCACTTGCT
Organism: uncultured bacterium; assembly: GCA_937863745.1. GTDB lineage: Bacteria > Bacillota_I > Bacilli_A > RF39 > UBA660 > UBA6985. The sequence goes on from CALMHN010000091.1 coordinate 13,381, forward strand.
AATTCTAATGGCCAAGTAATTGGAATTACCAATAGTAAATTATCGAATGCTTATTCTTCAACATCAATCGAGAATATGGGATTTGCCGTACCTATCGAAGATGCAGTCATGGTTGCCGATCAAGTAATTTCTACCGGTAAAGTAACAAGACCATTCCTTGGATTATCAATGACAACAGTTGATCAAGCAAGTAGATATAATATCGATGTTGGCTCAGCCGATTCAGGAGCTGTAGTTGTTGAAGTACAATCTGGAAGTGCCGCCGAACATGCAGGATTAAAATCAGGAGATATAATTACTAAATATGGTGATTATGATATCTCAGATTATAAATATCTAAAATATTACCTATATAGATATAAAGTAGGCGATTCAGTAACTATTACTTATACAAGAAATGGTGAAGAACACACAACTGATATTACTTTAACATCTAATTAGTAGAATATAAAAAAGGTTAACTACAATTTAACCTTTTTTTGTTATATAATTAAAGCAAGAAACGAGGATTATCATGGGAATATTTAAGTTTGCCCTAAGAGGCAATTATAAAAGACACTATGAGAATTTAAAAGAATTGGCAAGTCATAATGGAAAATCGCCCCAATTAATGTTTATTGATACAGCCTTGTGTACACTTGTAACCGGATCAGGTCTCCAAGATTATCTAAACTATAAGTTTTATGATAAAACTTGGAAGGAAAGAAAAGAATATGCAACAATAGGATACCAAAGTAAATTTTACAAATTAGCAGCATCGGAAAAATATTTTGAATTCTTTTCCAACAAAGTCAACTTTAATCACAATTTTCATAAATTTGTTAAACGTGAAGAAGTAAGTTATGCTGATGGATATGATAAAGTAGAAGAGTTCATTAAAACACATGAAAGTGTTATTAGAAAACCAATAAATGGTTTAGGTGGCGCTCGTGTTGAAAAAATAATGACTAAAGACATTAAAGAACCCAAGGACTTTTATAAAAAATTAGGAATATCCGATTGTATGATAGAGGAAGAAATTATTCAAGATCCTGAATGGGCAAAACTATCACCTAATAGTATAAATACGTTACGTATTGTAACTAAATGTATAAGAGGAAAATCCGATATACTTTATGCTGTTGCTAGAATAGGTTCAGGTAAATCTATTGTAGATAACTTCCATCAAGGCGGAGTTGGTGTTAGAATAAATACCGATAAGGGAATTCTTGAAGGAATTTGTATTGGAAAAGATGGAGTAGAACACGATGTTTCTCCAGCCTCCGGTATTAAAGTTGATGGATTTAAAATACCTTATTGGAATGAAATAAAAGATATGGTATGTGAAGCTGCCAAGGTTAATGATGCAGTTAATATCGTTGGTTGGGATGTAGCAATTTCCACTACAGGTCCGGTTATTATTGAAGGTAATCGAGGACCAGGAATGGATTTAATTCAAGTACTATATAATCGTGGAGTAAAAAGCGATTTAGAAGAAATAAAGAAAGAAATATTAAATAACTAGGAGGAAAAATGTTAAAAGCAGGAATTATAGGATTACCTAATGTTGGAAAATCAACATTGTTTAATGCCATTACTAAGGAAAATATTTTAGCGGCTAATTATCCATTTGCCACTATTGAACCAAATGTCGGAGTTGTTACAGTTCCCGATAAAAGATTGGATTTTTTAAATGATTTATATAAACCAAAGAGTCTAGTACCAACTGCCTATGAATTTATTGATATAGCAGGATTGGTTAAAGGAGCTTCAACTGGTGAAGGTTTAGGAAATAAGTTCTTAAGTCATATTCGTGAAGTAGATGCTGTTGCTGAAGTTGTAAGATGCTTTGTTGATAAAGACGTCATTCATGTTGAGGGAACAGTTGATCCAATCAGGGATATTGAAATTATTAATACAGAATTAATATTATCCGATTTAGAGATTGTTGATAATAGAATATCTAAATTAGGTAAAAAAGCTGAAATGGCTAAAGAAAAATCAGAAATATTAGAAGTAAATACTTTAAAGAAATGTAAAGAAAATCTTTTAAATAATAAACCATTAAGACTAGTTGATTTCGATGATGATGAAAGAGAATTGCTAAAGGGATTCCAATTTATAACATACAAACCAATTATTTATATAGCCAATGTAAGTGAAGATGATATTGCTGTAGGTAGTAATGAATATTCTGATATAGTTTCTAAGTATGCTGCAAACGAAGGCTCAGGTGTCGTTGTTATGTGTGCTAAGATAGAAGAAGAACTAGCTGGATTAAGTGATGCAGAAAAAGAAGAGTTTATGAGTGATCTTGGAATAACTAATTCAGGATTGGATAAACTAATTTTTGAAACATATGATTTATTAGGACTTGCAACTTTCTTTACCGCAGGAAGTGATGAATGCCGAGCTTGGACATTTAAAAAAGGTATGAAAGCTCCTCAATGTGCTGGTATTATTCATACCGACTTTGAAAGAGGATTTATCAAGGCTGAAGCCATGAGTTATGATGACTTGGTAAAATATGGAAGCGAACTTAAAGTTAAAGAAGCTGGTAAAGTAAGACTTGAAGGAAAAGATTATTTAATGCAAGATGGAGATATTGTTTATTTCCGCTTTAATGTGACAAAGTAGATTGAACTAATTATTCAATCTTTTTTCTTTATATGATAGAATATAACTAAGAGGTATATATGAAAAAAGTCAAAGATAAAAGAAAATTAATAATATATATTATATTAATAATAGCTATTATTATAATTTTACTAGGAATTATTTATAAAACGTTTTTTACTAAAAAAGATCTAGATATTAATTCTTCAACAGTTCAAGAATTATATAAAATGGCTAACCCATCGGATGATGCATCGTTGTTAAAATTTCTATATTCATCAGATGAATTACCTGATAATTATAAAATAGCAATGGGAATCATGGCTTATATTAAAGATCATGGAGAAGATGAAAGTATATCTTCAAATGATGTAAGTACTTACGTTAAAAAAACGTTAGGTGATACATCTTATAAAGACCAAGATACTTATATATTCACTGGTGATATATGTGGTTATTTCTATGATGAAACAACTAGTTCATATTCCTTTATAACAGGATGTGGTGGTAATGAATACGAATCATTCTATCGTAAAATAGTATCAGCTAAAAAAGATGGTGACACTATTACCATTGATGAAAAATCAATTTATGTATATAACAATTTTGATGAAACAAGTAATAAAGTATTTGTCTATAATGACTATAATCAAGATGACTTATTAAATTATTTTGAAACAAGTGATGATTATACAATCAATATAGATGATTATCTTGATTCAGCTACAACTTATGAATATACTTTTGTTAAATCAGGAAATTCTTATGTCTTTAAATCAATAAAGAGTATATAATACTCTAGTTAGTTGGTGATTTTATGAATATTTATATAAATGGTTACAATATATTATTAATTGTTTTAGTATCTTTTATATCGACTGTTATACTTGTTCCTATTATTAGAGATATTGCTATTAGAATAGGTGCTATTGATAAACCGGATAATAAAAGAAAAGTACATCATATACCTATTCCCTCAATGGGTGGACTTGCAATATTCTTATCATTTTTATTTTGCTACATGTTATTTGCACCTTCAACAACACAAATGTTACCAATTTTAATAGGTGGATTTGTTATTATATTAACAGGAATGGTTGATGATATATCACCACTTACACCAATTCAAAAATTGGTTGGTGAGATAGTTTCAGCTTTAGTTGTTACTTTATATGGAGGAGTTTCCATTGATACTATTCAATTGTTTGGAACAATGATTAACTTCGGTATCTGGGCTTATCCAATTACAATCTTCTTTATTGTGGCTATCATGAATGCTATTGATTTAGCAGATGGACTAGATGGCTTAGCAGCTGGAACAACAACAATTTACTTTATAACTATTGCTATAATTGGTTACATTGCTTCTAACTTAGGTGGACTAGATGTTATCATGTGTTTAATATTAGCTGGTTCTTGCTTAGGATTCCTAATATATAACTTTGCTCCAGCAACCATTTTCATGGGTGATACAGGTAGTTTATTCTTAGGATACATGATTTCAGTAGTTGGTTTACTTGGATTTAAAACCGCAACCTTGACTTCCTTAATAGTACCTATCTTAGTATTATTTGTACCAATACTAGATACTTTATTAGCAATTGGAAGACGTACAATAAAGGGTAAGAGCTTTGCATCAGCAGATCGTGACCATTTACACCATCAACTATTAAAGAAGACTAAATCAACCGGAAAAACAGTATTAATCATGTATGTAATTAATTTATTATTTTCTTTAGTTTCAATATTCTATGCTCTTGGTGATAAAAAGATAAGTTTAATATTATATTTTATATTATTAGTAATATTTATTATTATTATTTTAACTACGGATATTCTATTTGAACATAAAAAAGGGTCAGATACTAATGAAAATTAATCTCTACGACTTTGATGAAACGATTTACTCAGGAGATTCTTCTAGAGATTTCTTTCTTTATTCATTATTACATTACCCAATTATAGTTATTCATTTACCTATCATGTTAATATATGCACTTCTTTATTTATTACATGTTGTAAATAAGACAAGAATGAAAGAAGTAATATTTGCTTTTGTAAAATATATACCAAATATTGATGAATTTATTATTCTTTTTTGGGATACTCATAGTAAAAATATAAAAGAATTTTATTTAAATAAAAGTCATCAGAATGATATTATAATTTCTGCTTCTCCTGAATATCTATTGGAGCCAATTTGTAATAGTCTGAAAGTAAAAAAATTAATTGCCTCTAAAGTTGATAAAAAAACCGGTAAATTTTTGGGCCTTAATTGTCATGATAAAGAAAAGGTTAGAAGACTAAATGAATTATATACAAATTATGAAGTGATGGAATCTTATTCAGACTCTTTAAAAAGTGATCGTCCAATCTTGGAATTAGCCAATCAAGCTTATCTTGTAAAAGGCGACAAATTAATACCAACAAATTTATAAAATTGGCGATAAATAACAATAAATTATCGAAACAAGATAAAAAACATCTTGTTTTTTTCATATATAGATTTATAATAACAAGCAGAGAAAGAGAAAAGGAGTGAAATGATTGAACTTAAAAATGTTAATAAGTCCTATGGGAATATTAACGTTTTAAAAAATATAAACTTAATATTACCTGATAAAGGTCTTATTTGTATCTTAGGAGAATCTGGATCAGGTAAAAGCACATTGCTTAATTTAATAGGTTGTTTAGATAATTGCACATCAGGTTATATTTCTTATGATGGTAATCGGTTAGACAAATTGTCAAAAAAAGAATTAGATTATTATCATTCAAATATCGTTAGTTTTATTTTCCAAAAATATAATCTAATAAAACACTTTACTGTTAAAGATAATATAAATTTAACTAATAATTCTAATGTTAATAAATTATTACAAAGATTTAACATAGGTTATCTGCGAGATAAAAAAATAACTAATCTATCTGGAGGAGAAGAGCAAAGAGTATCAATACTTCGAGCTATTGCCGGAAACAATCGTATTTTACTATGTGATGAACCAACGGGAGCACTAGATTCCCTTAATAGTAATAAAGTAATGACTATTCTAAAAAATATTAGTCTTAATACATTGGTCGTGGTAGTAACTCATAATTACGAATTAGCTAATAACTATGCTGATCGTATAATTAAATTAAGAGATGGATCCATTTACTATGATAGTAATCCATTAAATACAATTTGTATTCTAAAACCATTACCCAAAAAGAAAAAGTTGAAAAGCATTAAGTTATTAACAATTGTTAGAAATAACTTATTAAATAAATATAAAAGGAATCTATTAACTATTATTGCTTTTAGTATAGGACTAATAGCTTTATCAATTGTCTTAGGAATAAATCATGGGTTTAATACATCTCTTGATAAAGAAGAAAAAGAGACACTTAGTTCATATCCAATTATTATAAGTAAAACAAGTACAAACATAGAAAAAGACCTAAGTGATGTTTTTAATAAAGAAGAAAATCATCAAGATGACCTAATTTACTCTTTAGATGAAAACCATTTAAATAATATAAATGAGAATTATTTAACATATTTAGATGATACGGATCCCTATTTAAAATATAAAGTATATAATTATACGATTAATAATCACGACTATATGAATGTATCTAGTATTAATAAGGTCAATTATGAAGAAGAATTTGAACTATTAAGGGGACATTTCTTAGAAAGTCCTCACGACGTTATATTAGTATTAAATAGTAACAATGCAATTGATAAAAATATTATGCAAGAAATTGGTTTAGATGGATATACCTATGAATATGATAAATTACTTAATTATAGTTATGAATTAGATAATATTACATATACGATTGTAGGTATTTTAAAAAGTAGAGATGATTCAATAACTTCGAATATCACAGGATTAATTTATAATTTAGAGACAAAAGAGATTCCTACTTCTATATATCTATATCCAATAAATTACGATAATAAACAAGAATTGTTAAATTATCTTAATAAATATCCAAGTATAACTTATACAGATTATTCAAGTTCCCTAAAAAGTATATCTAAAACAATAACTAAATCTATAACTATTATCTTGATTTCATTTAGTTTAATATCTCTAATTGTATCTACAATGATGATTGGTATAATTACCTTCATTAATGTCATGGAAAGTGCTAAGGAAATAGGAATATATAAGTCATTAGGAATAAATAATAGAAATATAAAAAATATTTACTATTTAGAAAATGTAATTCTAGGCATTTTATCAAGTTTGCTAAGTATTATTATAACTATAATTTGTAGTATACCAATAAACAACTTAATATTTAAATTAACCGGTCTAACTAATGTCTTATCCATTACTATAAATAATCTATTTATAATAGTTACATTAAGTATTACCTTATCCTTAGTAGCAACATTTATACCTGTAAAAAATGTTACAAAACTTAACATAATTGATGTTTTACGTTTTGATTAATGATATCATTGTACTAGGTGATTTTATGGAAATTAATATTGGTGTCAGTAATAGGCACGTACATTTAACAAATGAAACATGGAAAGAATTATTTGGTGATGAAGAAATCCAAGTAAGAAATTATATCAGTCAACCTGGTCAATTTGCTTCATTATCAACCGTGGATGTTAAATTTAATGGTCATGTAATTGAACATGTCCGCGTAGTTGGACCTATTAGAAAATATAATCAAATTGAGTTATCCCAAACAGATGCCAATGTATTAGGTATTAATCCACCAAGAAGACAAAGTGGAGATTTAGAATGTTCCTTACCAATTAATTTAATTGGACCTAAAGGTAAAGTATCTTTATCAGAAGGATGTATTTTAGCTGAAAGACATATTCATATGACTCCTGATATGATGGAAGAATTACATTTTACTAATGAGCAAGTCGTTAATATGTATGATATTAATCATAAATTAATATTCTCATCTAAAATAAAAAGATCAGATCCCGGAACACTTGAATGTCATATTGACAAAGATGAGTCCCAAGAATATAATCTTCAAACAGGAGATAAATTATATATAGATGTGGAAAATAGGTAATGTTGAAATAAAGAATCAAATAGTTTTGGCTCCCATGGCAGGTATTAGTAATACTTCATATAGAAAAATTATTAAATCGATGGGTGCAGGTTTAATCTATGCCGAAATGGTATCAGATAAAGCAATTGTCTATGGCAATAATAAAACTATGGATTTACTTAAAATGAGTGAAGAAGAAAGACCAATAGCGCAACAAATATTTGGAAGTGATATTGATTCGTTTGTAGAAGCCGCAAAAAAAATTGAGGAGACAATGCACCCAGATATCATAGATATTAACATGGGATGTCCAGTACCAAAGATAGCAATTAAATCTCAAGCTGGAAGTGCCTTATTAAAAAGTCCTGAACGTATTTATGATATTGTTAAGGCCGTGGTAGAATCGGTTTCCGTCCCCGTTACTATTAAAATAAGATTAGGATGGGATGAAAATAGTATTAACTGTGTAGAAGTAGCTAAACTTGCAGAAAAAGCTGGAGCTAAAGCTATAACTTTACATGCTCGTACACGTGCTCAAGGATATTCAGGTCATGCAGACTGGTCATACATAAAGAAAGTAAAAGAAAGTGTCTCGATTCCAGTAATTGGAAATGGTGATGTTACTTCTTGTTATCTAGCAAAAAAGATGATTGATGAAACAAAATGTGATGCTGTGATGATTGGAAGAGGAGTACTTGGTAACCCTTGGTTAATAAAAGAATGTGTTGATTATTTACAAGATGGAACTTTGCCAAGAGAAATTACTCCACAAGAAAAAATAGAAATGTTAAAAAAACATTTCCATTTATTAGTACAAGATAAAGATGAAAAAATAGCATTATTAGAAATAAGAAGTCATGCTTTATGGTATATCAAAGGATTACCGGGAAGTGCTTCTATTAAAAATAAAATATGTTCATCTCATTCAGCTAATGAATTATTTGATATATTAGAAGATTATTTACAGGAACTTAATAATTAGTAGGGAGTTTGCGTCTAACATTTGCATTCTCTCTTTTTATTTTATCTACATATTCACTAGAATGCTCATTTAATAATATATCGTTTTTAATTAATGAAGTATAAAAATTATCTTTTAATTGAATAATGTTTTCTAATGTATATAAAGTCTTTTCGGGATCATCTTTATATTTATAATACAATTCCATTGCTACTAAATATGGTATTAAATAACAAAATCTTTCATCTAAAGTTATATCAAACATCTTTTTTGTCTTTTTCTTTGTATCATTAGATATTTTACATAAGGCATTTAATAATTGCTTTCTTCTCATATAAGAAGAAGTAACATGTAATCCCTCATTAAAGAATGTTAACTCTTTAGCATATGTTGAATGAACAGCTAGTTCATTATAGTCATTAAGTGCTACATAATCCTTAATATCTTTATCATCATAATAACTAATTAACTTATCAGATACTAAAAATTCCATAAAAATAGGAAGTAATTCCACAAAAATTGAAGATTCATAATTAGTAACAGCAAAAGTGTTTGCTATACCATGGCCAAATTCATGAACAGCCGCATAAAACTCATCAATACAATAAGTTTCTTGCAAATCAATATATGAATAATTAAGACTAGTTATATAAAAGGAAGCACTTCTATTATCAGAAAATCTTACACAATCTTTTCTTTGTGAATAAAAATTCATAAACTTCTTATAAAAAACAGGACTTAAATCATGATAAAAATCATGAGTAAAACTTAATACTTCATCCCTTGAAGGTTCAATAACAATATCTGGATTATCTAAATATGGTTTAATAATATATTTAGAAAATTTATCTATGAAAGGCATAAATTCATAGTATTTATTTAAAATCATTTTGCTTTTATCTAATTGATCAATAAAAGATTCGTCATCTAAATCAAAAGCAGATAAATCAACATCTTTAAGTCTTTGAATTTCAATTAAATCTTCAAGTAACAAATAACTTTCATCACCTTCCTGAAAGTTGTTTAATTGTTTCTTCAAAACATCTAAATTCCAATTGTCGTATTCCATAAATCCCCCATAGATTTGCTGTATAAGTTTAGTATATATTAATATTACCAATTTTTAAAGTTGATAATTTATTTTTTCATAGTATAATACTTTTAGATTTAAAGATTAAGGTGATATTATGGATAAAATTATAGTAAAAGGTGCTCGAGAGAACAATCTAAAGAATATAGATATTGAAATACCTAAAAATAAACTAGTAGTAATGACAGGTGTATCTGGTTCAGGTAAGAGTAGTTTAGCTTTTGATACAATATATGCAGAAGGAGAACGAAGATATGTTGAGTCATTATCAGCTTTTGCACGTCAATTTCTAGGTAATTCTAAGAAACCAGATGTTGATTCTATTGAGGGATTATCACCTAGTATTTCTATTGATCAAAAAACGACTAATAATAATCCTCGTTCGACAGTTGGAACTGTTACAGAAATCTATGATTACTTAAGATTACTATTTGCCCGTGTAGGTATTCCATATTGCCCTAATCATCATGAACCCATTTCTTCACAAAGTGTAGAAGAAATGACCAATAAAGTCATGGATTATCCCGATGGAACAAAGATTGAAATCATGGCACCAGTTGTTCATGGAGAAAAAGGTACACATAGAGACCTATTTGAAAAACTTCGCAAAGATGGATTTACCCGTGTTCGAGTAAATGGAGAACAAAGGGACCTTGGAGAAGATATTATATTAGAGAAGAATATTAAAGATAATATTGAAGTAATAATTGATCGTTTAGTTCTAAAAAGAGAAGATCGTGCTCGTTTATTTGAAGCAATTGAAACTAGTACTAAACTAGCAGAAGGCAAAGTCGTTATTAATATTTTAGGCGATAAAGAAATTGTAATGTCAGAAAACTATGCTTGCCCTAAATGTGACTTTTCTCTCCCTGAACTAGAACCAAGAATATTTTCCTTTAATGCCCCATATGGAGCCTGTCCTGAATGCAAAGGTTTAGGATTTACTAAACATATTGATATTGATTTATTAATACCCAATAAAGATCTTTCTATTCTTGATGGAGCCATAAAATCATTAACACTAGATAATAATACGGATATGACGAAGTTATATACTGTAGCTAAATCTATGCATATTGATTTAAATAAACCCATTAAAGATATGAAAAAGGAAGATTTAAATATTATCTTATATGGAACTAATTCAGTATTTGAATATGATTTTATTTCCAAAACTGGTAATACTAGACATACCTTAGATACTTATGAAGGAATAGCTAGCCAATTAGAAAGAAGATATCTTGAAACTAACTCAGGGTGGATAAGAGATTGGATAGACGGATTCATGTCTGAATCTCCTTGTCCTACTTGTCATGGTTCAAGACTAAAAGCAGATGTTTTAAATGTCTTAATTGGTGGTAAATCCATTTGGGACTTAACACAAATGTCTATTAAAGATTTAATAAGCTTTTTTAAGAATGTAAAATTAACTGATTATCAAAAAGATATAAGCGGTTTATTAATAAAAGAAATCAATTCACGTCTAGATTTTCTTGATCATGTTGGACTTGAATATCTAACCCTTGCACGTGAGGCGTCAACCTTATCAGGTGGAGAGTCTCAAAGAATAAGATTAGCAACGCAAATAGGATCTCAATTATCAGGTGTTTTATATGTTCTTGATGAGCCATCAATTGGTTTACATCAAAAAGATAATGATCGTTTAATTGATTCCCTAAAGAAGATGCGTGATTTAGGAAATACACTTATCGTTGTAGAACATGATGAAGATACAATGAGAGCTGCTGACTATCTTATTGACATAGGGCCTGGTGCTGGTAATGAAGGCGGAAATGTTGTTGCTGCTGGAACTCCTGAAGAAGTTGCCAAAACAGAAGGCTCCATAACTGGAGAATATTTAAGTGGTAAAAGACGAATTGAAATACCTAAAAAGCGTCGTAAAGGAAATGGCAATTTTATAACTATTAAAGGAGCAAAAGAACATAATCTTAAAAATATTAATGTTAAGTTTCCTCTTGGAACATTTACCTGTGTAACTGGTGTATCTGGTTCAGGTAAATCATCATTAGTAAATGAAATATTATGCCACGCTCTTCAAAAAAACGTTTATAATTCAAAAGTTCACGTTGGTAAATGCAAAGAAATTAAAGGACTTGAATATGTTGATAAAATAGTTCAAATAGATCAAGATCCAATTGGAAGAACTCCAAGATCTAATCCAGCAACTTATACAGGTGTCTTTGATGATATTCGTGATGTATTTGCAAATACAAAAGAAGCAAAAATAAGAGGATATGATAAATCAAGATTCTCTTTCAATGTTAAAGGTGGAAGATGTGAAGCTTGCTGGGGCGATGGTGTTAAAAAAATAGAAATGCATTTCTTACCAGATGTCTATGTACCATGTGACGTATGTCATGGAACCCGTTTTAATACAGAAACTCTAGATATAAAATTTAAAGGAAAAAATATTGCTGAAGTTCTAGATATGCGTGTTGAAGAAGCTTATGAATTTTTCTCTGCCCATAAAAAAGTTAGAGACAAATTACAAGTACTCATGGATGTTGGATTATCATATGTAAAACTTGGTGAACCTGCACCTGACCTTTCTGGTGGTGAGGCTAGTAGAATAAAATTAGCCAAAGAATTACAAAAGAAAACCACCGGTAAATCAGTATTCATACTTGATGAACCAACCACAGGGCTTCATAGTGAAGATATTAAAAAGTTATTGGTGATTCTTGAACGCATTGTTGACAATGGGGATACTGTTATTGTTATTGAACATAATCTCGATGTTATAAAGGTGGCTGATTATATTATTGATCTTGGACCAAATGGAGGAGACTTCGGTGGTGAAATTGTAACAACCGGAACTCCTGAACAAGTTGCAAAATGTGAAAAGTCATACACGGGTGAATATCTAAACAGAGTATTAAATAAATAACAATCATTGAAATTGAAAATCATATAAAGTATAATTTTAAAAGAAGGATATGATAAAATGAATCCTATATTTTTAACAATAGGAAATTATGAAATAAGATACTATTCACTTTTTATACTATTAGCATGTATATTATGTTTTAGTTTAATTGATATCGAGGCTAAGAGATTTAATATCAGAAGTGATTTTATGTTTAATATGATGTTCTGGGCTTTTATTTCCGGGATAATTGGAGCAAGACTTTACTATGTAGTATTTAATTATTCAGAATTTGCTGGAAACTTCCAAAGTATATTTCAGGTCTGGAATGGAGGACTTGCCATTCATGGAGGAATAATATTTGGTTTAATTGCCATCATTGTTTATTGTAAAAAATACAAAGTAAGAACTATTAGAATGCTTGATATTATCACGGTTCCTTTGCTTTTAGCTCAAGCTATTGGTAGATGGGGTAACTTCTTTAACCAAGAAGCTCATGGAGCTGCAACTACAGTAACCATGCTTCAAAGATTAATGATACCTGATTTTATTATTAAAGGTATGACCATTGATGGAGTAACGTATATGCCAACATTCTTATTTGAATCTCTTGCTTGCTTAATTGGATTTGTTGTTCTTTGTATTGTTAGAAGAGGAAAATATGTTAAAGTTGGAAATATGACAGCAGGATATTTAATTATCTATGGTATAATTCGTTTCTTTATTGAAATAAGTAGAACAGATGCTTTAATGTTAGGTGGATTTAAAGTAGCTCAAATAGTATCAATAATCATGATAATAAT
>CALMHN010000092.1 GCA_937863745.1 uncultured bacterium
TATTTGTTTTTCAATTGATTTTTTCATGATAAATTTATTTTGTTTTATATATATTTTACCAAAAAATCAAAAAAGTGATATTTTTACTTTTTAAAATTCCATTTCTGGCGGATTTTTGCCTTCTTTATCTTCATCATTTTCCTTATTATTATCATCCTCATTATTATTTTTATCTGATTTATCTATCTTTTTGCCAGTTATAGGGTCTTCACCATTTTTCCTTCTTTGTATATATAATTGATTTCTCTTTAAATCATCTTCACTCATCTTTAAATATTTTCTACTTAAAAATACCATATCAAAAAATGGAACTTGTTCAGACATACCATCTTCATTAGTTTCATTAACAACTAAATTATTCATTTGTGTTATAAATTCAACACGCTTGCCCATAATTTCCATCTCTTTCAATTCTTTAAATAAATCCTCTTCATTAAATTGTAATCCTATTAAAGACCTAAATAAAACATCATCTTTTAAATCAGGATACTTTGCTTCAATTTGTAATATCAATGGCTTTAATATAATTTCTTGAAATATAGAAATGAGTCTAGATTTAAAATTAGCAAATCTAATTTCTTCTCTATTTGTATTATTTATATCAATCGTCACTAACCCACCACCATCTTCTCTACCAAATCTCTCAAAAGGTATTTTTGTGTCTAACTTAAATTTATTATAAAAATATTTAAGTGCTTCAGTATCTGATAAATCAAATCCTTGATTTTCCATGACTTCTATTTCTGGGGCACCTGACGGCGTAGATGGCATAACATAATTCTTATAAAACTGCATTGATGGTTTACCATTAACACTTATTTCACCCGACTTATCATCTATTGTAATATCTTCTTTATATGTTGATATAAACTCAGCTACTGCTTCTTTCTGCTTTTGCGGAGATCTATCACCTACTGGTATTATAGTTTTCATTCTAAAACTACTGTTCATAATATTCCAAATTATCCTAGAATTCTCTAATATCCTAAGCAAATTAAATGAACGTACTAATCTTTCAACATATGATATACGAGATGTAAAATTAGATTTTGCATATGATATATAAATTATTTGTGAATCATATAAAGTCCTACCAACACCAATAATATCTTCATACTGATACCATACTTTTTGTATTTTGCCATTTTCATCTTTTATTATACCAGGTCTTATTGACAAAGGATCTATTTCTTTAAAACCTATAATATTTTCTGCATCATCATCCCATATAATTTCAAATGCTAAAAAACCATCTATTAGAAACTGTTTAAAATATGCCCATGCATCATGCCCTTTATTGAAATTAAAAAGCATATATATTTTTTTAAATGAATCATTTATGTAATCAATAATTTCATTTTCTATATCTTCTTTTATATTACCTCTTAAATTACTAACATCTACTTGACAAAAATAATTACGTGTGTCATATATAATACATTCATCCGCTATTGTCTCTAATACAAAATCAATTTCACCATTTTGCGAAAACTCTCTTAAATTTTCCCTGCGTTGTACTAATGATTTATCAAAATAACCTATATATTGCTTTTGACCAATATCAGATAATGCAAGTGTATATAAAAAATCTTCAGGCATATAACCATATGATCCAAGTAACGCCTCACTTGTACCTATAGCTTGCGACTGCTTTATTATTAAATCATCATAATACATGCCCAGCTGAGATATCTTTTTTAAAGTTTTATAAAATCTACTAGGCTGCTTACGAGCTTTAATATTATTATTACTAAATGGATTTAAAAATTTTAATTCATTATCACCATATCCCGCCATTATTTTATTATTTTATTTTTATCGTTTTCATGGCAAACTATTATAATAATCTGTTATGATTTTGGAATAAGAAGCGCCCACCATATAATCTGATTTAAGCAGTGGTATCATATTCCAATCATCATATTCAATAAATGAAACATTTTTTATTCTATCTATTATATAACTTCTATAAGCAAAACTTAAATTAACATTCTTATCAGCAAATAACTGTTTATGTTTTAGCCAATCTGTTACTAATGAAATAAAATTGTCAGTTTTTATCATAAATTCTTTATCATTTTCATAATAATTATCTATTTCTGATTCAAATTCATCTTTAAAAGTATCATAATAATATTTAATTATAGTGAGTTTTACTCTTTCGGGCAAAAAATTAAAATTAAGTCCGCCAATAATTTCATTTTTAGTACTTTCTGCAGTAAATTGTCTATGCATAAGCATTAATGGTCGTCTATCATAATAATCTAATATATTTTTATATAATGGATTATACCAAAATGTATAAAATCTGCCTGGAATAAATTTAACAGGTGATATATGTAGACCCATGTCTAATTTTAAAAAATATTTAGACTTTTTATGTTTTACATATTTATCATAATAGTAATAATATAGTTGTTTACTATTTTTTCTATTTTTATTATAAAAGATTAATGGGTCTTCTCTCATTATTAGTAATTTAATTTTCAAATATAAGATAATTATTCATATTATCTCTAATATTTATTTTTGTTAAAAAAGTATCTGTTATTATTTTAAATTTCATATCATGTTGTTTACAATAATCAATAGCCGCACTAAATTTAATATTATTAACTATATATTCTCTAAGATCTTCATTAAATGCTCGTAAACTTTTTATTGTATTTTTTTTATTTGTGTATTTAGGCTCATATAATTTATTTTCAGGTTTTATTTCTATTATATATTTCTGTGAAAAATTATTTATCTCTATATTAACATAAAAATCAGGTATGTAATTATGAGTTTGATTATCTAATATACTAAAATATTCAATCTCTATAGGCTCATATTCCCATTCTGTTATAAACTCATAATAATCACATAACATACAAAATTTTTTTTCAATCAAACTTTTAAAATATATTTTTTCTTTGCTTGTCTTTGCTTTATTAATAGGATTATATATACCGCAAACATTATTTAAATTATTCATACCTATTTTATTAAAATATATTATAAATAGTTACATTATATTTTTCTTTATATAATTTATTCCATCCTTGCTTTAATCCATTCATTATCAACGATGTAAAATACGCAAATACCTCATCTGATTTATTTGAATCAAACATCTTCCAGTGCATACAAATATTTTCAATAGCAAACGCCATACAATCTTCTCTATCCTCTTCATATTTATAAGACTGCGTCCTTGATATCCTATCTACCATTAACAAAAATATTTCAATAGCCCTTTTAGTGAGCTCATTATTCTCTTTTGATATTATCAATTCTCTTAATAACTCATCATTATCTACGTAAAAAACACAAT
>CALMHN010000093.1 GCA_937863745.1 uncultured bacterium
TTCATATTTTACCCATTTTTATATATAAAAAATAATTTTTAGGTAAATTTTTATCCATATTAATAATCACTTTTAATATATTATCATTTATATCTATTTTGTAATATTTTTCTTTTATTAATTTATTATTTATAATATAATCAATATTTTTATCTAATATAACATTATTATTAGTAGATGATAACTGATACAGTACATTAACTTCTTTTATATAAAATAAATTTAATATATTATTATTAATATATTTTAAAATATAGTCATCAAATTCATTTGGTTGCATTAATGATAATGGTGATGAGACAGTAGATTTTATATATTCAAATTCTTTTGATATATTATCATCTAATAATTTCTTTATAAATTTATTATTAATATCAATAGTAATAGTTATCAAATCATCATCGTATTGAATTTCATATTCATTATCTATAAAATTATCTAATATATAATTATTTTTTAATTTTATGAGAGTGCTGCCAAAATAGTTTTTAAAATGCATTGGATATATTAGTCCTGATATTTCTTGAGATGAGTTATCTGCAAGATATTTTTTATAAAAATTATTATCAAAATTTGATAATAGTATATTATGGTTTTTTGATTCTATATATGATTGCATAGTAAGTTGATTGTCGGCAAGTTTACACACGCATAAATTTGGTATAATAAAATTTTTATTATTATCTATATCTATATTAGTATTTAATAACATGAAATCTTTATTAAAGAAATTTATGATAGATTTATTTTCATTGACAGCAAATTTTATTATATCTTTAAATTTTGGTTTATAATATCCAGAATATCTATACATTGTCTCAGTGCCCGTAGTTTTTATTATTTCATATTTATCATTATTAATATCATATTTTAGTATATTTTCTTTTGTTATAGTAGTAGGTGGAATAAATGATAATTTAAAATTATCATATGTAACTGTATCATTTACAGTAATATATTTTATAATATTTGAATTATTATTTACAATATTATATATATTTTTAAATGATAGAAAATCATTAAGTTGTTTATTATATTCGTGGCCATAATTTAGCAAAAATGTTTCAGGTGTATTATAATTAGTATTAATATGTGGAGGGTAGTCTATTAAATAATATTTTAATAATGATATATTATTAGCAAAATATTTTATATAACTATAATTATAGTTATCTTGCTGAGTAGGATATAATATAATAGTAATATTATTATTTGACAAAGTAAATCTATTTGGCAGTTGATGATTTACTCTTAATTTTTTTGTTAATGTTGTCACATATGAAGTATTATCATTAAAGTCATAAAACAAAGTGTTTTTATATGTAGATATTATTTCGGGCAGTGCATCTAATTCATTACTATTAAATGATGTTATATTAGCATTAAATATTGATAAATCACCCATATTATTTTTTTTGTATGTTGTAGCTAAAAAATCATTAGTGTTATATATAGTATATACATTATTTTGGTTAAAATTGATAATTTTAATATCTGTTTCCGTATCAGCATAGTCTAATATGGTAATAAATTTATTAAAATCATATATTTTATTATTATCATAAAAGTTATTTGGCACATTATTATATATAAATCCATTAAAATAATTATTATTTAATGTATATAAAGTGGTATATTCTAAATCTTTATAGTCTTGTATATATACTGTTATTATAAAGACAATAAATTTAAATTTCTCATTATCTATAATTTCTATTGATATTGGATCTATATGTTCATTAGATAATTTCTTTTTTCTTGTGAGTATAGCAGAAAATTTATAATTATCATATTTTGCATTATTATTACTATTAACATTTATTTTTGCTCCTTTAAATATGGTATATGCTTCATTAGTATATTTATTATAAGTGATATATGACCAATTTTCTTTTTTATTATAATGCATATATTCATTATCAATGGTATCATAAGGATATCCACTCACAAAATATTTTATAAAATAGTCTGTAGTAGTATCATATAATAGTTCTTTCCACGTTCTATTATCAATAGGAGTGTCATCAAGTGGTGCACAAATATAATTTGTATTATTTAAATATATTTTATCTATATGATTTGGTATATTGTCAATAAAGTACCATTCATGTGTGAAACTGTTAGGATTGTTTGCTTCAATAAAGCTTGGTGACATACCTGTTTTACCAAATGACATAGAATTATTAAGTCTATATTGGTTATTACGCACATCAGTACCAAATTGCACCCATTTATTTATATAAGGAACTACTTTTGAGATATCCTTATATTCATCAATAATATTTTCTGCTAATCTATCATACTCTGTATTAAGCATAAGATAGGTAAATCTATCAAAATCTTCATTATTTTTTAATGTATTTATTATTATATCATCATTTATAATATAAGTGTCTGTGAGAGCAGCAAAACCAGTAAAATTTATAATATCTTCATCAGTATTAGATAATAGCTGATTATTTAATTTAGAATATAAATGTTTGACAATAGTGAGAACATCACAATTAATATTTTTTACTACTCTAAATTTATCATATTTCTTAATAAATTCATATATTCTATTGTCATCTGAATATTTATATATATCAGTAATAGTATTAAAATAGCAAGTGTCTATATTTTGATTTTCATTAATATTACATATAAATTCCCAATTATTATTATAATATCCTTCTAATACACCATATCCTTTTATTATTCTAAAAAATTCATTATTGGGCAGTTCTATTACAGTATCATTTATTGATATTTCGTATTTTTCAAAATATTTATATAATTCACCTATAGGAAAATTTGCATAATCAGACTGATAAAAGTCGGTGTCAAAAGTTTTTACTGGAAATATTGATAATAATGATATTGAAGGTATAAACACATCATATCCTGTTATAATATTATCACTTGATATTAAAAATTCTTTGTTATCATCATCAAGTTCAATAACATCATATTTATCAATATCTTGAAATCCTATTAGTTTATTATCTTTATATATAGGATTATCTAAATAAGGTAATTTATTAATTGATGTTATACCTACGTTAAAAGATTTTATTTTACTATAAGTATTTTTTTGCGTTTGAAAATATGTATTATCAGTAATATTAGGTGATTTTTTAGGTATTATTGCTCTATTACGTTTTCTTTTATTGCCTCCTATAAAATTATATGAATATTTATTATTTTGTATAATATTACTATCTGGTGCAATATCATATAATCTAACATTATTTAAAATACTATGTTGAGATAATGTTCTTTTTATTTTAAATTTATTTGTACTATTTGATGTTATTGTTGTTATTATATATATTTTATTATCTATAGCAAGTGCTTTAAAGAAAGGTGATCTAAAATTATTAATACAATTTGCTAATGCATTGGCAACATCATTTGTTGTACCTTCATTAGAAAATGTATTTTTATATTTATGCTCATTTATATCATATACTGGATAGTCCCACGCATCACCTGACTGCAATCCATTACTATTAGCAGTCATCTCCCATTCAGTATAATTTATACTATCATTATATATTATAGATATTTTTTCATTATCATCTATAACTACATTATTATGCATATATAAATATATAACCATCTGTGACGGCGAAGCATCTGATAATATTGCTTTTTGCTGAAATAATATATTAGTAGTGCCACATAGACTATTTATATTAAATTTTTTATCATATAACTGAATTTCTTTATATTCATAATAATCATTGCCTATATGTTTTTGTTTATTATAGATATCTTTTATTCTATGTAAAGATCCTTTTTTATCATTGATGACATAAAAATGGCTATTATTATCAATAGTAAAATCATTACCATATGTTATTAAATTTGCATTTTGTATAGGTATTTTAATACCATCATCATTTGATTGTATTAGTTCATTATTACTATAAGGTAATATATCAATATTTTTACGAGGAATTGGTAATTGCTCATTATATGAACTTAATATTGAACCATTAACTTGGAAGTTATCTAATTCAACACTGCTCACAAAAAGACCAAAATATCTATTTATAGAATAATCATCAGATAGATTATCATTAAATAAAAATTCTAAATTTAATATATTAGGAAAAATAAGCCCATTGCGTTTAAATCCTTCTGTTATATATTTTTCTAATTGTTTTATCGGCATATCATTAGTTAGAATATCATAAAGATTTTCATATTTAGTAGTTATAGTACCATTAGCTATAGATATGCCCGTATAACTCGAATTAATATCTTTATCAAAGCTAACAAATAATGGTTCATTTGTATATAAATACATACTTTGTATGTTACGTATATATTTACCTATGTTAGAATCTTCTTTTAGTGAGTATGTTTTTATTATTTTTGCATTTGATAACGTTTCTTTTATTATTTCTTTATCATTATAATTATTATATGAATTTACTGATATAGGATGATCTACTGAAAATATAACAAAATAATCTGGTAATATATCATTAATATATAAAGGTGCAAAAAAAGAAAATTCCTCATCATAGTATGTTTCATTTAACATAGTAGCCCCAGCAGAATAGAAATTATCATATTGCTCATATGGTAATGTTCTTATAACATTATAATTATTGTTATACTCATATATATCAAAAATAATATCAGTAGGTACTGTTCCTTTATCAAAAAAATTATATATGTCAATAGGATATGAAGATAACGGACTTATTTTATATTTTTTATATTTATTATTAGATAGTTCTGTATTAGCATTCATAGTATTAAGCCACATATTCTCATTTGTATCAATAGTGATTTTAATATTACCAGTGAGTAAAGGATTAGTCTTCATTAACATGAATGAAGAATTTCTTTCTAACAGTTGAGTTTCCATTTTATATTATTTTTTTGCCTCTTTGTGTGTTTTTGAACCCAATGATATCAATTTCTTTATAATCAATTTTAAATGGTAAATATGGAAATTCATAATATGGGTAGGCTGGCTGTGATTCTGATATATTATTATTTAGTAAATAATCATATATTTTGCTATTTATAGATTTTATACCTTTTTTTAAATCATCTGATGTATATACAATATTTGAATTTAATGGTATAGGTGGCATATCTAACAATTCTGACCCATTATTTGCCCATGCATCATATCCATGAATAAATTTATATACACTAGGCGTAGTAGTATTATATATCGGTTTAAATTCTGATATAAATAATACTAATTTAATGATTTCATTATCATTACCATCATAATCTATTCTATATTCATATATATCTCCTTCATGTATAACATCCCAATAATTAGGCTTTGGCAATTTTATTTTATCATAGTTATCACCAAAAAATAATTTATTATTAGAAGTACCAAAAAAATTAAAAGAATTATATTCTACTATATTACCATTATTAAGATCATTATATATATCTATTACATTAATATTATTAATATAATATTGTGAGTTATCATCATACAAATAAACAGGTAATAATGTTATATAATAACTTCTAGGACTTGGTTCATTTGATGGTTGTTGAATATGATTATCGTGTGGGGGGATAGATATTCTTAAAAATTTTGTGGTATGGCCATCAAAAATAATATTTTCATTAAAATTAACATAATAAAATAGCATCATATATTATTTTTTTATATATCTAAAATTTGTGATTTTTTAAATTTAGTCTCTGCAGACTTTAATGAAGTATTATATAACATTTCAACGCCTTCCGTTTCTATTATCTTATCATATTTTGCCGTTACTGATATGTCAAAAGAAAATGTTCCTTGATTTTTTATAAATATGTCTATTCCTAATTTTTTGTTATATATTAAATTTTTAGTACTATTAGTAAAATCACCACCTATTTTGCCGCTAGTTGGCGTAGTGCCATAATAATCTACCATCCTAAATTCAAAGACAATAGGAATAACTAATTTATTTTTTGGTTCTATACGTTTTACTGACCTATAATCAACTCCATCAACAAATAATGAATCAAAATATGAAGGAGCTAAATAAAGATATGCGCCGCAAGTGTTCTTACCAATCAAATATCTATCATGTGGATAAAATCCTAACTTATCTGGCAAATCTTTATAAGTAGGTTTATATGTATTATTAACAGTATCATATACACCAGTAAATATATTATTATTTGTTACTTTATAAGGTGTTTTATTTTGAAAATCATATGGCCAAGATTCGTTGTAGCATAATTGTTTTGTGCCATCTTGTTTTGATGCTTCTATATTAAAAAATGCAGAATGTCTAAAAGCAGACGCTTTAAACGGAGCTGTTGGCAATTCATTTTGTATATTTATAATAGGTCTATTAAAAAAGTCAATAGGCGTACTACCTAAATCATTTTGACTACTAAAATCCCATATAGTATTGTTATTAGGATATAAAATAGGACAATCTGTATGTATGCAAAAATCACTAATACCACCATTACCTAATGGTTGATTATTACTATATGTACCATTCCAAATAAAAGGCTGCGGACTATTATTAGTAAATAATGGTAATAAATATCTTTGTGTACTATCAGCATATAAATCTTCTACTAAACCTATATTTTTATATCTTAAATATAAATATTGTGATTTTAATTGTCTTGATTGTACGCTAGCAGCATATATGCCATTACAATTTTTTGTTTCTTTTTCTAGTAATGATACATTATTAATAGGCACTTTAAAATATTTATATCTATCATAGTAAAATACATCATATATTTGTGATATAGGTTGTTCTGGTAAATATTCAGAAAGTCCACCTGGCTGCGGTGATTCTAATTCTATTGCAGTACTACCAGTATTTTCTATAACTAGTTTATATGTTTTTTTGATAATAGCACCTTTTTTGTCATTATCATTAAGTTGTTTTATATAATCTTTATAATATCCAGCAAAAATATCAATAACATTACCATTAATAACAGGTATTTTATTTGATTGTGTGCCACTATCATCTAATATATATATATCATATTTAGGCGGTTCTTTTTGAACCATTGCTTTGACATTATATATTTCATTTTCTATATTTTTTAATTTTTCATATAAATCAATAACTTTACCATTATCATAAAAGCCAGATGCTATTGTGCTAGCATCATGGGAAATATACATATCAGAACTTAAATAAGAAGTAGACAAGTGCATATCTAAATTTTTTGCTCGCAACTCATCTTTTATCTTTTGTATAGTACTCTCACTTTGTGTTTGCTCTAATATTTGATCAATAGAACTAGGTACTATTAAATCATTAGGAAATTCTATTATTATAGATGGTGACCATTCAGAACATATTGGATTGATGGGATATCCTGCTTCTGAATAACTACGTGCTTTTATTTCTACCTTTTCATTAGGACTTATTGGTATATCTATTGTATTAATATTTGGTATTTCAGGATTAATAATATCCTCATCTTCCCATTTATATATGCCATCATTGACATCAAAATATTTTTTTCTAATGTCAGATTTTACATAAGTCCACGGTGAGAAAGTACCTTGTTTTAATTGGTTATTTTCATCTATATATTGATATTGTTCTATAGTAGTTGGTTTATTATCAATACTTAAATACCTATAAGCATATTCAAATTGTATAACTTCTTGGTATCCTGTTTTTTCATGATATTTTGGTTTTGGTATGTTAAAAAAACCACGCACTCTATATTTATATTTTTCGCTTTTTATATTATAGTCTTTTGCTATATTATTAATTTCTGCTATTAATGTACTATATTGTGCAGATTTTGTGTTTACTTGATTTATTAATGAAGTAATATTACTCAATATATTTTCTTTTTCTTGCTCTGTGAGTTGAGTTGATTGATTATATAATTGTTTATTTTTTTCTATTGCTAGGTTAATTTGTTTTATTTCTGATTCAATTTTTATTCTATCAGCATTTTTTTGTTGTATAGTATTTTGTATATCTGTAGTGAAAGCATGTGCATTAATAAGTGATACTTTAAAATAGTCTTCAGACAATTGAGGTGGATCTGGTATAAGTGCATAGATAGAAGGAATAGATTTTTCTTTTGCAAGTCCTATAAGTGTTGTAGACAAATCAAAAACATTTTTATTATAAAATTGTACTAATGATTGCTCCCCATCGGTAGTTAATATTTTTAATTCATTAGTATATATAGCAACGCCATCAGACCAATCAGTACTTTGTGTGCAGTTAATATCATCAATAGTCTTAAAAAATATGACCTCTCTCTCACCAAATCCTATAGTAATACTAGCTGTTTTTTCTGATATGGTGTCAGAATATAATTGTAAAATATCACTACCTATTGATATATTATCATAACCAAAATTTCTTTTTAGTGAGACTGCATTTAGTGATTTGTCAATATCAATAATTTCATATACTGACTCTTTACATATAAGTTTATCACCTATTTTTAAACTTTCTGAATCAGTAGTATTATTTATCAGATTATCATAAGTTAATTTATTTAGTACAAAAATTCTTTTTGTTTTTGTAGTATTATCAACAGTAATGTTAATATCTTTAATATTAATGACATCAAAAGAACCTTTATAGTTATAAGTAGAATAAGGAAGTTCTTTTATTTCCTCATCTTCATAAAATAATATACCTTGTTTTATTAAATCATCATACAGTTCATTTATATTAATATCGTTACGATTTTTATAGACAGTATCAAAATAATTTTCTTTTTCTGGCGTATCACATTCTACTATTATACGTTTACATATTATATTTTTTGTAGTTTGATTTACATATTTTGAAATATCAAAATCAACACATAATTGCGGAGATAGAAAGTTCTCAAAGAACCAGTTAGACTTTGCTGTAAAATATTGTGGTATTTCTAGTCCTTTTATGGTATTTATATTATTAGATAAACTAACAGTAAATACTCGTTTATATGTACCATCAGCCATTTTAACAATAGTATCACTATTTATGCCCATCAAAGACTTTATAGTGTTATCTATTCTATCTAAATTTGCTTTAAGATAATTAAAAGAAGGAAATGTATACGTATTTTCAGTTCCGTCAATATCTGTTAAAGTAACAGATATGGTGTCTGTATTTGATGTTACTGCTTCATTAATTTTTTCTATTAATTTGACAGCATTTGTTTGTAAAATTGAATATTGATTTAATAATTCTGATAAGCTATTTTGCGTCATCTAAAATGTAAATTTTATTTTACTATATATATAAATTTTTTTAATAATTCATAATCAAAATACATCTATAACAAAATCCAAATTTGCATTATCTACACAGATAATCTCAATAATCGGTTTACTATTATTACTAAAAATATCTGGTGATATTATACCCACTGATTTATTATATATATACCCCGTATTTAATTTATCTGTACTATCAGTATATATATAAAACATAAAAACACCATTTGTATTATTTAATGACAATCCATTTTCAAAAGATATCCTTAACTTCTGCCCACGCTCCCAACTATTTATGGTGTCATCAATATATAATATGATATCTCTATCAACAATAAATGGATTATTATAACTACCATCCATTATTCTTATATAGTTATTATATTTTTTTAGATTGTGATAATATGTATAGTAATTATTATTAATATGGAAATCATTAGTAATGCTAACAAGTGAGTTAGCATCAATATTAAAATCACTCACTATATTATTAACATATATACTATTATTAACTTTATTAATGTCTATTCCATCACCTGCTTTTATAACATCTATATTATATGCCATGTTGATGGAAGTCTTATTTTCATATATATTTTTTATTTCTTCATAATTTCTATTTATCAAGTCAATAATGTTATCATTATTAAGGAATACTTCTTGCGAGTTTGCAATATCATTTTCTATATTTTCTATCCTTTCTAATAAATCACTATTATCATATTGAGTATATAATAATGTTTTTATATGTTCTATATCTTCATTTAATTTTCTATATTCTGCAAGGTAGTTATTAAGATTATTTGTTAATAATTTCATTTGTGAGAGAGCATCGGTATATAGTTGTAATGAAAATGTATTATAATCATTAATAGACACTTCTATAGCAGAATCATTAGCATTAACATCAAATTTAATATTTAGTCTAAAAGCATAAGAATTACCATTTTGCTGTAATATATTATTAACTTTATATTTATTATATGACTTTATCTCACCACCAATGCCAGGCTGATAATCAACATTATCTAAAAATAAAACACCAAATAAATTAGTAGTATAATCATCAGGATTTGTCTCATCATATACATCATAATATAATAGTACTGTATTAAAAGAAAAGTTGCTAGAATATTCTGATGCATTAAAATCATTAATATCAGTTAAGTTAGCATTACTAACAATCTTTTTGTAATTATTACTATTAAAATCTATTGATATGCCATCTAATTTATTTCTTATAAACTTTGTGTTGTTATAATCAGTAACATCATTAGGATCTGATGTATTATCATGCCCTATTGCAAATATTTCATTTATCGGATTACCAAAATTATCTTCTAAACAATATGTTTTATTAATATGACTATTATAATCACCCCACCACTTAAAATTAGCATTTAATCCACTATTATATCCTTCAAATTGCCCTGTTGATTTGTTTAAGTACCAACAATTTTTAAATAATTCACCATCATATTCTTTTATGTCATAATGTGCCATTATGTTAAGCCCAGCTGGATGTATATCATTATAATGCCTACCTTCTATATAATCATCATCTATTTGTGCATTTTTTGATGCTAATTTCATATTAGGATGGTAGTTATTGTCAGATATACTATTTAATAAAACATAAGGAGTACATCCATGTGAGCTAGGAATATGCATATATATTTCTGTAAAAGAATTTAATGGATTTTTAATAGAATTTATAATATTAATGTCACCAATATATTTTATTACTCTATCATAAATTGGATTACCACTAGTGTCATAACTATTATCCTCTTCTACATATCTTACGCCAATATTATTAACAACTTCACTATCATTAGCCACTCTAAATCTTATTGCACCTATTTCTTTTAGCCATTTAAAAAATACTCGTTCTGATACAGTCCGCTGTTCATCAATGCTATAATTATCATTTGATGTCAGTAATGTTTCTAAATTATAATAATAATTTTGGAAACTTTCGGCAAAAACATTATTATTTTGGATATTAGGCAAATTTAAACTATCATAAACTCTACTAGCACCTAATATACTATCAAGTTGCACATAATTAGGTTTATAACTATCTGATAATAGTTCTTGTGTAGTGAGACGCAGTGATTTTAATGGTGGTATTTTTAACAACACAAATTTTGAAAACCTAAATTTTTTAGTGCTATTTTCAAAAGTATAATTTATATCTTCTTGTGCTGACGAGCATGTATAAAATGTGCCCCCTTCTATCTTTATTGGCTTTATAAACGGTGTTATTTTCATTATAAATATATTAAATTAAAAAGTTATTTTTATTATCATTCTACCCTATATGCAATAAATTTACCATCTTTTGTATAAATATTTTCACCTATTTTTAAATCTCTTATAGGAATTTTATATAAATTTATTCCTTTAGGATATGATTTAACAAGATCCCAAAGATGTGAATTATATTCTTCACGAGCTTCCATTTCATCAGCAGTTCTTTTAACATAAACAAAATCATCAGTACTATTAGCATTATAAACTTCTTTGTTTGATAATCTTATAGTAGAATTTTCATTTAATTTATTAAAATACGTTTTCATAATACTATTTTTTTTTTTATATATATAAATTTTTATAATAATTTATAATTATCTATTATTTTAGGATAAACAACAGAAAACCGTTCATACTTTGCAAATTCTTTAATCTCCTTCATCAAATCATCAGGTTTAGGATTATTACTGTAAATATAAGTAGGATCTAAATTAATATATGGCACGATAGTATCATCTATGCGATACATTGTCATTGCACATTGTAAATAACACCCATTTACTCCATTGTATATATTATATAAATCTTTCATTACAAAATATACTATTATACTTTCATATCCAGCATTAAGATAATCAACTATATTTGCCCCTTTATAATCCTCACCATCAAAATTATTAGCCGTCTCCTCAAAAAAATCAATCAAATCTTTATTAATAAATGAAAATTTATTTATATTCTGATATACATTACCATTATCTAAAATGCCTTCAATTCCTTTATCAATTATAATAACATCTCTTTTATTATAATTAGCAGTTAATTCGGCAAATTCTTTTTCAACATCACTTTCGTCTTGATTACTACTTAAAATATAATGATTAGTAAAATATATATTATTACCATTTGCGAATTCATATAATTTACTATCAATAGAACACATATATATATCACCATCATCAGTATTCTTTAAATAAAAAAATACTATCTTATCTTTATTGTGTTTACATGCATCAATAACATAATTCATATTTACTGAATTCCTATTAACAAAATCTAAATTTACACTATACTTTCTATGTTTTAATTCACCATGCCAAGTAAAAAGTCTATCCATATAAGTATTATATGTTATATTTTTACCATATCTATAAATAATATCCTTACTATCATCATCTTGTGAACTCTCATTCAATTTGTTAAAATATTTTTTCATAATTTTTATTTTTTTT
>CALMHN010000094.1 GCA_937863745.1 uncultured bacterium
GAATCTAAAGTTGTTAAAAAATTAAAAGATGAAGGAATCAACAAATATGAATATGGAAGAGATAACTTCTTAAATGCTTGTTGGGATTGGACTCATGAATATTCTGATAATATTAGACAACAATGGGGAAAATTAGGCTTATCTGTTGACTACTCAAGAGAGCGTTTTACACTTGATGAAGGGCTTAATAAAGCTGTTACAAAAGTATTTGTAGATTACTATAACAAAGGTATCATTTATCGTGGAGAAAAGATAATTAACTGGGATCCTGAAGCAAGAACAGCATTATCAAATGAAGAGGTAATATACAAGGAAGATGATGGAGCATTCTATCATTTAAAATATTATCTTGAAGATAGCAATGAATTTCTAGATGTTGCAACAACAAGACCAGAAACATTATTTGGTGATACAGCCGTTGCGGTTAATCCAAGCGATGAACGTTACAATAAATTAATTGGTAGAAATGTAGTTTTACCAGTAGTTAATAAATTAATTCCAATTGTTGGTGATGAACATGCTGATCCTGAATTTGGTACTGGTGTTGTTAAGATTACACCAGCACATGATCCAAATGACTTTGAAGTAGGAGAAAGACATAATCTTGAAAGAATAAATGTCATGAATCCCGATGCCACAATGAACGCTCATGCTGGAATATATGAAGGAATGACTAGAGAAGCTTGTCGTGAAGCTTTAATTAAAGATTTGCGTGAATCAGGTATCTTAATATCTATAGAACCAATTAAGCATCAAGTAGGCCATTCAGAAAGAACTGGGGTTATGGTAGAACCATATCTATCAAAGCAATGGTTTGTTCATATGGATAAATTATCAGAACAAGTTCTAGAATTCCAAAAAGATAAAGATAAAAAAGTTAACTTTGTACCAACTAGATATGAAAAAGTATTAAAACATTGGATGGAGATTCAACATGATTGGTGTATATCACGTCAACTTTGGTGGGGACATAGAATTCCTGCTTGGTATAAAGATGGAGAAGTCTATGTAGGTGAATCAGCACCAAAAGGCGATGGTTGGAAACAAGATGAAGATGTATTAGACACTTGGTTCTCTAGTGCTCTATGGCCATTTTCAACATTAGGTTGGCCAGATAATACATATGATTTAAAGAGATATTTCCCAACTGATTGCTTAGTAACTGGTTATGATATTATCTTCTTCTGGGTTGCTCGTATGGTATTCCAATCTGAAGAAATTACAGGACTTGCACCTTTTAAGGACTGTGTAATTCATGGATTAATTCGTGATAAACAAGGAAGAAAAATGTCCAAATCATTAGGTAATGGAATTGATCCAATGGATATGATTGATTTATATGGAGCAGATGCCTTAAGAAATTATTTGGTTACCGATGTTGCTCCAGGAACTGATTTACGTTTTGATGAAGACAAGATCAAAGCTACTTGGAACTATATTAATAAAATTTGGAATGCTTCTCGTTTTGTTATCATGAATATTTCCGATTTAAAAGAAATAGAATTAACTAATTTAAAACCTGAAGATAAATGGATACTAACTAAATATGAAAATACAGTTAAATCAGTAACTAAACATATGAATAAATATAATTTTAATTTAGTAGGATCTGAATTATATGATTTTATCTATGATGATTTCTGTTCTAACTATATTGAAATGGCTAAATATTCAATTGATACAGCATCTACTAAATCAACACTATGTTTTGTTTTAAATGGAATCTTAAAGATGCTACATCCATTTATGCCATTTGTAACTAAAAAGATATATGATTCTCTACCAATAAAAGATGCAGAAGATATCATGATATCTGAATATCCAAAGTACTCAAAGAAATATATATTTGAACTTGAAGAAGATGCTGTAGATGACGAAATAGAATTTATCAAGAACTTTAGAAATGTCAAAGCTGAAAATTCTATTACTAAAGATTTAAAAGTAATGTTTGATACTGAAGATGATAATAATTTAATTGTTAAAATGTTAAAGTTAGATGAATCATTAGTACATGAACCTTTAGGAATAAAGGCTTATAAAGTATTTTCTAAGAAAGTAAAAGCAACAATATTCTTTGAAAGAGAAGTAAGTGAAGCAGATTTAGCCTTAGAAAAAGCTCAGATAGAAATGTTAAAAGCATCTATTGCTAAAAGAGAAAAACTTCTTGCAAATGAAAACTATGTTAATAAAGCACCAGCCAATGTTGTTGAATTAGATAGAGTAAAATTAGCAGAAGAAAAGAAAAAATTAGCTGAGTTACAAAAATAATAGAAGTGTAAGTAATTACACTTTTTTGTTTATCAATAATAAATACAGGATCTGCTATATTAATATATAGTTCCAAATAGTAATTAAGTTGAGATAACCCTCAACTTTTTATTTTCTCAACCATCGATTTTATTGCTTATGTACTTTTATTATGATATTATTTAATAGGTGATAATATGAAAAAAGTTTTAAATGTTTTTAAATGGATAGTAATAGGAATTTGGTTTATCTTCGCTCTTACAACAACTATTTGTTTAATATCTTATAATGATTATAAAGTAACACAAATGGGAAAATATTCAGTAATAATTGTTGATAATACAGATTTGGAACCAACATTTAATGAAACTGATTTATTGATAGTAAAGAAAGATAGTCAAAAGAATTATAAAGTAGGTGATTATATTTTCTTCTACAATGGAAATAAGACAGGTACAAACTATATTAACTATGGTGAAATAACTGATATTCAACCAGATGCCGAAGCTGAATATGCTTACTTTATTGGTGATACTAAAGTTTCTTACAGTGATGTAATTGGTTTATCAAATAGTACTAAAATTGTTAAAGGATGGGGAATTGTTCTAGCTATATTTGAATCTCAATGGGGATTTATGTTCCTAGTAATATTACCAACTTTATTTGCTTTAGTTTATGAAATATACTCAATCGTAGTCGAAATAAAAAATAACATGAAAAAAGTTGAAGAATAATGAAAAAGATATTTTACCTATTTACAATCATGGGTATTATCCTGGTGATTGCTCTTTTAACAAATACGTATGCTTTATTTGAGACCAATGGTAATGCAACAATTGATCAACAAATTGGAAAATGGGAAATAAAGTTAAATGGAACTGATATATCAAAATCCATTACAGAAGATTTTGTTATTGATAATTTCCTTTATACAGATTCCTCCAATGTTGAAGATGGTTATATTGCTCCTGGAAGAAAAGGTTACTTTGATATAACCATTAATCCAACAGGTACAAATGTTGCGGTTAGATATGATATAAAGATATCCCCTGATACCACATCATATCCATCAAACATAACATTTCAAATAGAGGATAGAACAAATGGTACGGCCGTGAAAACAGCATCTGATACTTATTCGGGAGTAATACCTTTAACAAGTATTTTAAAAGGTGAAACGGTAACCATAAGAGTTAATGTAAACTGGGAAAATAATACCGAATCTGATGCTACTGATTCATCACTTGGAACAAAATCAGGAAGTTCAATAGAAATTCCAGTTAATGTTATTGTAAGTCAGTATTTAGGAGAAACTATTACTCCATATAGTAGTTAAAAAGGGTTGATATTAATGCTTGAAGGTGTAAAAAAAGTATTTAAAGTTATCATTGATATATTAACAGCATTTATGTTTTTAATATTAGTATTAATAATAATAGCAAAAATTGATATGACTGTTAATAATCGTGATTATTTTTCGATGTTTGGCTATTCATTCTTTAAAGTTGCAACTGGGTCAATGGAACCAAATATAAGTGAAAATGATATAATTGTTGTTAAAAACCATGCGGATTATTCAGAAGGGGACATTATTACCTATGAAGAATCTAATGCTTATATAACCCATCGTATTATATCAATTAACAATAATACAATTATAACTAAAGGAGATGCAAATAATACTAATGATGCTCCAATTGCCAGTGATTCTGTAATCGGTCGTGTAGTTGCTGATTATAAGAATCTTGAAGTATGGAGACAAATATTAACAACACCATCTATCTTAGTTTCAATATTTATAACATTAATATTATTTGACTTAGCATTCTCCGTAAAACCTAAGATAAAGGAAGTAAAAGTTGACCCACCAAAAGTA
>CALMHN010000095.1 GCA_937863745.1 uncultured bacterium
CCGCTTACAGACATGAATACCCTTTTATTCTTTATTGCTTTCTTTATTCCTCCTCGAAAAAGTAATTCTTCTTCGAAGGGAGCTAAAATACATACAGATAATCCCATGATTAATGGTGCACTTTTTAGTAAAGCCTCTACGGATTGTTGGTTTTCAACCTCAGCTTGTCCTATATTAAAGATGTCACATATTATTGTTTCAAGGATGCTAGAAAATATTTTAATAAGGAATAGCGTAATAACGGCTCCAATGATAAGTTGTATTACATCAAATATCTTAGATTTCTTAAGCTCTTTGAAGTCTTTAATTAGAATATCATGATAGATAATAATCAAACATATGATAGTAAATAAGGATATAATAACATCCAAATATGCATATGTTGTATAGGATAAATCCGTATTACCTGAGAAATGATAATATCCTAAAACAATAAGATTTCCTGCAAATAGAAATATAATTAATGATATTAATATTTTTATGGCATTATGTAAATCACTCATAGGACATAACCTACTATGAAAGCACCAAATGTTATATATAAAATATAAGATATGATGCACATCCAAATACTACTATTAGCTTTATAAATATAAGTTAATAGTAAGATAATGACTGAAGGAACTATAACACTCATCAAAGCAACATAAAATGTTGTATTTAATGTAAGTCCTAATAACAAGCCATATAAGATGGCTGAAATAATTGAGGATGCATTAATGTTACGTATAACCTTCGAAACGCCTAAGGAAAATATTACTACAACTAGGAATGGTATAATGATGCATTGTTCAATAATTTCAAGTGCAGAACTTAGAGTCAATGTATTTTGAAAATAATTGGTGAATCCGTATCCTGTAGTCATACCACCTAAACTACTTATTAGTTTATGCAATACAACATTTAGAAATACAAGTAAGACAACTGTTCCAACAGTAAATATTAAACTAGTTAATATAGTCTTATGATACTTATGAATAGATAAATTTATATCACCATGATATAAAATACCAACAATCAAAGCCATGATAAGATATTTAATGAAGTTAGCAATTGTATATGCATCACCTGTAAAATGTAATCCAACTAAACCTAATAATTTAAAATAAAATATATTTAATACATAATATATTAAAATACTAAGTATAAGTTTTATTAATCCCTTTATATTCTCATTCATCATGCCATCACCATATTTTGATTATAAATCAGTTAATTATAAGTTAAAATTGATATTTGTAAATAATATGTTTATTGACAATCTATTTTACATTTGCATAACACACGCTTGTGTAAAAGAAAAGAAAGACTTTTTGTCTTTCTATATTTCTAAGGCTTTGCTATCGTTCTTATCTTTAACAAAATTAATGAATTCATCCAAGTCCATAGTTCTTTGTTCATCACCATGTAATCTTAGAGTCACTTTATGTTCATCACGTTCAGCATTACCTAATACTAACATTATTGGTATCTTCTTTATTTGTTCTTCTCTCATTCTATAAGATAACTTTTCATCTTCATCATTTAATCTTACACGAATGCCTGCTTCTTCAAGTTTTTTAACTACTTCATTTGAATATTCTAGATGATATTCATTTTTAACAGGTAAAACAACAACTTGAACAGGTGCTAACCATAAAGGAAGATTTCCTTTTGTTTCCTCAAGTAAGAAAGCAATGAATCTATCAATTGATCCTAGAATCGCACGATGGATAACTACTGGAGTTTGTTTCATTCCTTCTTCATCTGTATAACTTAAGTTAAATCTTCTTGGAAGTAAGAAGTCTAATTGAATAGTTGGAATAGCTACTTCATTTCCAATAGCTGGTTTTATTAAAATATCCAACTTAGGGCCATAGAATGCAGCTTCTCCTTTAGCTTCTACATAGTTAATACCTAATTTATTTAAAACATTTCTTAAGTCTGATTCAGCTTCATTCCACATTTTATCATCATCAAAGTATTTTGCTTTATTTTCATCTCTTAATGATAATCTAAATTTAGCAGTTTTAACTAGATCAATACCAAAGTCATTGTAAACTTCTAATATTAAGTTTAAAACGTTTTTAAATTCTGATTCAATTTGACTTTGTCTACAGAAAATATGTGAATCATTTTGTGTAAATGATCTAGCTCTTTCTATACCTTTTACTGCACCAGCAGCTTCATATCTAAAATCGTTAGCTATCTCAGCAATTCTAATAGGCAATTCTTTATATGAATGCATTTTATTACCATATATAACCATATGATGTGGGCAATTCATTGGTCTTAAGACATAAGTTTCATTGTCTAGTTCCATAGCTGGGAACATATCATCTTTATAATGGTCCCAATGTCCTGAAGTTACATATAATTCTTTTGATCCTAAATCTGGAGTATGAACATGGAAATATCCATTTTTAACTTCTTTATCAGTTATATAATTTTGTAATATACGCCAAAGAGTATAACCATTTGGTAACCAAAGAGGTAATCCTCTTCCAACTAAATCACTCATCATAAATATTTCTAGGTCTTTACCTATTTTTCTATGATCTCTTTCTTTAGCTTCTTCTAGTTCAGCTAAATAAGCATTAAGTTCTTCTTCAGTTCTAAAACATACACCATATATTCTTTGTAATACTTTATTGTTGGAATCACCTTTCCAATAAGCACCAGAAAATTTTACCAATTTAAAATATTTACATTCTTTAACGGATTCAACATGTGGTCCACGGCAAAGATCTGTATAGTCACCTTGAGTATAAGTTGTAATAGTGGTATTGTCTTCATCCATTTTATTTATTAAATCTAATTTATATGGATCATCCTTAAACATTTCTAAGGCTTCTGACTTAGTTACTTCTTTTCTAACTATACGTTTTCCATCCTTAGCAATTTTCTTCATTTCATGTTCAATGTTAGCAATTATTTCATCTGTAACTACGACATCTCCAAGATCCATATCATAGTAGAATCCTGATTCTATTACAGGTCCTACCCAAAATTTAGCATTAGGATATAAATGCTTAACTGCTTGAGCCATCATATGAGCACATGAATGGTTAAGTGGCATTAAATCCTTATCTTCTTTAAAATTAATCATTATTTATCTTCCTCTCTCTTACTTTTGCGTGATAACTATCAACATACATATCATCAATATCTGATGTTTCAAGTCCATTTTTTTGCATTGTTCTTGCTAATACTAATGAAGGTCTTTCATAAGCACGAATCATACTACCGGATTTTTTGAATCCTGATGCGGTGACTAATAAAACCCTCCCACTTAAGATATCGGCATCGGTTATATATTCTCTTGGAATACTATGCACTCCTGGAATATTAAGTTCCTCAATGTCATAATGGTTAGCACCAATTAAGCTAATTAATTCACTTTGTTCTAAACCAACATAGTTGCTTAAAAAATCTAGCATTGTTAATACATGATAATTGTTGTAATTTACTTTATCTTTCATAAAACCTCCTAATAAATAAAAAAAAGAATAGTACACAGGAGTGCATAAGCACGGTACCATCCTTTTATTTAACTTAATTTCTTTAACGGTGATTAACCGGAGTTTATTAACTCTCTCTAAAGGTAGTAACTATTTAATTCATCTATTTGCTTTCACCGACCGCAAACTCTCTTGAAGACTACTTAAATAATATTGTCCTTCTTCTTTGATTTCATTTTCAATATTACACCTATATATATTAAAATGTCAAATATTAATTTAAATTTTCAATATTAGGTATTGGTGCAACAACATTAATGGTTTTCTTAGCACTTGCTTCATTGCCATTGGTATCAGTTATTGTACAAGTTATTTGATATGTACCAATTCCCATGACCCTAGTATTTTGATATAAATCATTTCCTGAGCGACATTTTATTGACGATAAATTATAATTACCTAATGAATAATGTGAAGGAAGAGAATATAATTCTCCAACGGTAATTTCATTAGGAATATTATTTAAATCAATACTTAAAGTATTATTTTGTGTTACTGTAATTGTCTTTGATATAGATATATTATTATTCGTTGTAGTTAAGGTATGCTCTCCAATAGATAAACTATTAGTATTGGTTATAGTCTCTCCTTTTTCTGTTGTATTACTAGGTAATGTATAAGAAGACATATAAGTAATTGTACTTGGTAAACTATTTAAATTAATAGAATAATTTGAATCGCTTTCATTTACTTCAATGGTCTTTGTTACAACTTTCGTAGTTCCGTCTAAAGCCGTGATAACACCCTTTAAAGTATGAGTTCCTGCACTTAGTTCATTAGTGTTATAAACAAATTTGTCATCAGAAGTAAAATGCACAAAACCAGTTCCATGAGTTCCAAATGAATAATATGTTGGGATTGAATAAGAATCTCCCTCATTAATAGAATCAGGAATATCATTTAAATTAATTGAAACATCAATATTTCCTGAAGATCCAATAGATGGGAATGTCTCTTGAACATATATAGAATCACT
>CALMHN010000096.1 GCA_937863745.1 uncultured bacterium
ATTAAAAAAGAAGGCTATCATCGATGATGCAATACAAGTTATATAGTATGCTAAATCATTCCCACTTGTATACAAAAACATAATTATAATAATATTTATAACTACAGCATATAAACCAACTTTATTAATTTCATTAAATTTCATTTCTATCACTTATTTAAGTGTAAAAGAAAAGACTTGATTAGTCAACTAATTCAAGTCTTACAGTTAAAGCGTCGTCTCCAACTCTTTCTTTAATCTTAATTATTCTTGTATAACCGCCATTACGATTTGCATAACGTGGAGCTAATTCATCAAAGATTTTATTAACTACTGCTTTATCGTTATGTAAGAAAGCCAAAGCGTTTCTTCTTGCAACTAAAGATCCATCTTTTCCATAAGTAATCATCTTATCAACAAATTTTCTAACTTCTTTTGCTCTTGCATCAGTAGTTACAACATATCCGTTCATAATAACATCTTTAGTAATTCCGGCTAACATACTTCTTCTAACTTTAGAATTTCTTCCTAATTTTCTGTACATCTAGTGTTACCTCCTTACCTTCTATTCGTGGAACTTAAGTCCCATTTCATTTACTTTATCAATAACTTCTTTAAGAGATTTCTTACCTAAATTACGAATTTTAGCAACATCAGATTCTTTCATATCGATTAAATCTTGCATTGTTGAAATACCATATCTCTTTAAGCAATTATAAGCTCTTACAGTAAACTCAATTTCTTCAATTGGAGTTTCAAGTGTCTTAGTAATAGTATCAACTTTCTTTTCTGCCATGATACCAGTCTTATCAGCAATGTCATTTAAGTTAGCAATAATCTTAAAATGTTCAATTAAAATCTTACTAGCTAAAGCCATAGCTTCTTCTGGAATCATAGAACCATTTGTATAAACATACATAGTTAACTTATCAAAATTTTCATTTTGGCCAACACGTGTAGGGTCTACTTCAGGTAATACTTTTTCAATTGGACTATAGTTTGAATCAACTGGAATAACACCAACTTGATCTCCACCCATAAGTCTCTTGTTCTCTTTTGCATCAACGTATCCACGTCCGTTAGAAACAGTAAGCTCCATATCGATCTTACCACCCTTAACTAAATTACAAATAACTAATTCAGGATTAATAATTTCAATATCAGCATCATGTTCGATATCAGCAGCAGTAACTGCTCCTTCTTTAGATACAGATAAACGCATAACCTTTTTATCTTGAGAATAATTCTTAACTACTAATGATTTAATATTTAAGATAATATTCATGACATCTTCTCTAATGCCATCGACCTTTTGGAATTCATGCATAACGCCATCAATCTTAACGCTTGTTACAGCAGATCCTGGCATTGAAGATAACATAACTCTTCTTAATGCATTTCCTAAAGTTGTACCAAATCCTCTTTCAAGTGGTTTAATAACAAATTTAGCATAATTTTTCTTTTGATCGTATTCAACTATTTCATATTCTGGTTTTTCAAAATTCATATTCAACTATCCCTCTCCCCAATTATTTTCTTGGACGTTTTGGTGCTCTACAACCATTATGTGGTACTGGTGTTTCATCATTGATTGAAGTAATCTCTAAACCTACTGTTTGTAAAGAACGGATTGCAGTCTCACGGCCACCACCTAAACCTTTAACAAATACTTCTACTTTAACTACTCCAGCATCCATAGCAGCTTTACCAGCTTGCTCTGCAGCTACTCCAGCAGCATAAGAAGTTTTCTTCTTAGAACCCTTGTATCCAATAGTTCCAGATGATGCCCAACTTATTGTATTTCCATTAACATCAGTAATAGTAACTAAAGTGTTATTATATGATGTAGAAATATGAGCTTGAGCTTCAGGTATATTCTTTTTTACTTTTCTTTTTCTTCTATTATAAGCCATAATATTTACCTCCTACCTAACTATTTAGTCTCTTTTTTCTTATTAGCAACAACTTTACCTCTACCCTTACGAGTACGAGCATTACGATTAGTTCTTTGACCATGAACTGGAAGACCTTTTTTATGTCTAGTTCCTTGATAAGAACCAATTTCCATTTTGCTCTTAATATTCATTTGAACTTCTCTTCTTAGTTCACCTTCAACTAAATATTTGTCAACTTCGCTACGAATTAAAGCTTCTTGTTCAAGTGTTAAATCTCTTACCTTCATTTCAGGATCAAGACCAACAGCTAAACAAATCTTCTTTCCTAAGCTTTGACCAATACCATGAATAGCAGTTAAACCAACGAATAATGATTTATCTTTTGGTAACTCAACATTTTTAATACGTGCCATATATTCTCCTCCTAGCCTTGTACTTGTTTGTGTTTAGGATTCTCACAAATAACCATAACTTTGCCTTTTCTTCTTATTATCTTACATTTTGGGCAAATTTTCTTTACAGATGCTCTTACTTTCATAAATAAACCTCCATTTATTTCCTATATTTTATAATCCCATGTGTTAAATCAGTTGGTGACATTTCTACTGTAACTTTATCACCTGCTAAAATACGGATCATATTCATACGTATTTTACCAGAAACACGGGCAGTTACAATCATCCCATTAGTTAACTCAATCTTATATATTTCATGAGTTACATCTAGTACTTTACCTTCAACTTCAATTTTTTCTTCTTTAGCCATATACTAATTCTCTCCTGTTAGAATTTCATAACCATCATCAGTAATAGCAACTGTGTGTTCAACATGAGCAGCACATTTACCATCCCTAGTTACTATTGTCCAATCATCATCAAGTTCTTGAACAAATCTTTTTCCAGCAGTTAACATTGGTTCAACTGCTAAAACCATACCTTTTTTTAATATTATTCCTTTTCCATATTTTCCATAGTTAGGAACCCAAGGGTCCTCGTGCATTTCATAGCCTATGCCATGTCCGCCAAGTTCTCTTACAACGCCAAGTCCATGACGCTCTGCATATTGTTGTATTCTTGCAGATAAATTTCCTAATGGAACACCAGCCTTCAATTCTTTTAAGCCAACATATAAAGCTTTTTCCGTATAATCGATTAACTTTTGATTCTCTCTAGTAACATGTCCAACTGGAACTGTTGTAGCCGAATCTGCATTAAATCCATTTAACGTAACGACAATATCAAATGATACTACATCGCCTTCTCTAATGATAACATCATCACGACCAATGCCATGAACAACTTCATCATTAACTGAAATGCATATATTACCAGGATATCCTTCAAAACCTTTGCTTGTAGGAATACCTCCATGAGATGTAATAAATTTACCAGCTTCATCATCTAAATATTTTGTACTAACACCTGGTTTTAGGATACTAGCTAAATACTTATGTGTCGCATAATTAATACGACCAGCTTCTTTAATTTTTTTAATCTCTTCATCATTATAAATATTAATCATTATTAGCAATCACTTCTTCTATCTCTTTAAA
>CALMHN010000097.1 GCA_937863745.1 uncultured bacterium
TTGTATATAACGACTGATTTATATAAAGTACTCATATATTACCAACTAAGATATATCGTATAGATATAAATTCACACATGTTAATTTATATCAGAAAGTATAAGGAGTGATTTATGTGTATAGACGTATGGATATAGATAAAGAGTAGTATTTTGCTGCTAGAACGATATGGAATGAGATAGCTACTGGTACTTTACAAGAAATGTAGTGGGTAATATCTGTAGGATTTAATCGACTGTATGTAAAGAAGAACTATGTACTTAACGGATATAAACTTACACCTTTCCCTAACTCTACATCTGATTAGACGTTACCTAAACTGTATGAAAGAGATTTTTATGGGTTTAGTAAAGATGTAGTAATAGATAACTATGGCAACTGGGGATATAAGAAATGGAGTACTGTGTATAATTTTAGTAAAAAACTTATACAAGATTTTAATGCTAAACCTGGTATATATACTAGAGGATAGGTATTCTTTGCTACTGACACTTCTATACGTATGGATGTACCACATTACGATTCTAATGAAGGCAAATGGTATAAACTTGATTCTAGAGGTAATGTAGTG
Organism: uncultured bacterium; assembly: GCA_937863745.1. GTDB lineage: Bacteria > Bacillota_I > Bacilli_A > RF39 > UBA660 > UBA6985. Next base: position 572 of record CALMHN010000097.1, read on the forward strand.
TATTATGATACAAAACCTGAAGGTAGTATAATAGGTACTGATTAGAGTAAATGTGTATTTGTTGTAAATCAGTAGTATATAGATTAGGGATTTGAATTAGAAGAAGTATCAACAGAATATACACATTACGATGCAGATTTAAAGTTAACAAGTGATAGTTTTAGACACAGGTTCTTTAGGATATAGAATAAAGTAGACAATAAGTATGTGTTCTATGATCCTGAAGATACTAGTTTATGGATAACTGACTGGGATTAGAAGTTATGGACTGATCAGTTCAACCAAACATGGAAGTAACAGTAATACAATACTTTAATATAAGGAGGTGTATATGTGAAACATGTAGAGTTTGAACGTGAAGTGTTTAGTTTAGTTAAAATGTTATATAACGAAATAGCTATAGGTACACCAGAAGAATGGAAATATGTAATGTATTCATAGTTAAACAGGTTCCATACTGTATCGGGTAAAGTAGACCCATTTCTTGTATAGAACGATACAGCTAAACTTGAAGATGTATTAACAAAAGAGTTTTATGGATACGACGCACCTGTAGTTATATCAAATTTTTATGATTACAAGAAGTTTAAACAAATCTTACAGTTTGTAGAAACAGAGTACAGTTAGTATTTAAAGAATCCTAAAGTTATGTGTGAAGGTACTGTATTTTATGCTACAAAATAGTCGTTTAAAGATAAAACACCAGAAGAAGTGTTTGGTATAAGAGATAAACGGTATTAGTTAGAAGAAGTAGGATTAGTGTATAAAGATAAGTTTTATCATAGATTCTTTTAGTTTAAAGACAAAAATTTATACAGGGAGAGTTAAAAGTGGACAAACAAAATACTATAAGTGAGATGCCTAATGATATCAAAGAGTTAATAGATGATTATATGAAAGAGTTTAAAGTAAGATTAGATATATACGAATCATGTTTATTAGAAAACTAGGATAATATAGAACAAGTACGTAAAGAAGTACAAGAAATTAAAATATTAGTTAACGAGTTATGGGAACATTTAGATAATAGTTATAAACAAGAATTAATTAATAAGTTGATTGAAAGTATAAACTCTATGTTAGCACAAGATGCTATATTAATAAAAGAGTTAAGTGATAATATAACAGATAAACAAACTAATAAAACTACTTAGTGGTATAAATACGTTGTAGGAGCAGCTTTAGTGTAGTTACTTACTAATATAGACAAAATCTTCAATTTTATAATCTCGTTATTTAAATAATAACATAATTCCTTGTCAACTACCCCCGTCTAAAGACGGAGGCTTGAAACCTCGAAGTTGACCAGCCTAAGTCTGAAAACAGCCTTACGGCAGATAAGAGAGACAGCCTTACGGCAAAGTTGGAAGACTACGTTATTCTGGTTATGACACCTTGGAATGCTGGAGCCAGTTCCAAGCCCTGTCGTTCAACATTAAACAGGTATACGGGGTTGAAACCAGTGTGTTGAATGTAAAAAGCCAGAATAACATTGGCGAGGCTCACTTTAACCCGAAAGGGATAACGGGAGGTAACTTCCATGAAGTCTGTACAAAGAGTTTTTGTGTTAGATAAGAATAAGAAACCATTAATGCCTTGCCATCACAAAGCAACGGAAATTGAAAAGCCTCATGAAGGAGTAGAATTCGGGTTTGTTAT